>VYCX01000250.1 GCA_009843725.1 Boseongicola sp. SB0675_bin_26 | reverse complement strand
TGCCCAAGCGCGACATTCCGCGATTCCTGGCGCTGTTCCGCGACGGGAAGCTGCCTGTGGATCGCCTGTTGTCCCGGACGATCGGCTTTGACGACCTCAATGCGGCATTGGACCGTCTCAATGATGCCGCGACAGTGCGCGAGGTGCTGATCCCGTGAGACCTGGGCAGGCGAAGCGATACGAGTTTTCGGCGAACACGGGTTATCTGTGGACCGAACTGCCATTCCTGGACCGGATCCGGCAGGCTGCGGCTCACGGGTTCGACGCCGTCGAGTTTCACGACGAAGCGCGCAGAACTGATCGCCAGGAACTGAAGGAGGTGCTGGCGGAAACCGCGTTGCCGGCGGGCGGCATCAATGTCCGCATGGAAGAGACCTTTGGATGCGCCGCCATCCCCGGCCAGGGCGACCAGGCGAAACGGGATGTCGACGAGGCCATTGAGATCGCGGAGGATGTCGATGCCGATGCGATCCATGTGCTGGCGGGCCTGGCGTTCGGGCAGGCTGCGCATGCGGCCTTCCTGAAGACCTTGCGACACGCGCTCGGCCATACCGATCGAACCATCCTGATCGAACCGGTCTGCGCCGAGCAATTGCCGGGCTACTTTCTGCGTACTGTCGAACAGGCTGCGGAGGTGCTCTCAGACATCGGGCATCCCCGGCTCAAGATCATGTTTGACTGCTATCACGTCTTCCGGGAGAGTGGCGATCTGTTTGCCAATTTCAGCGCGCATGCCGGCAACATCGGCCACGTGCAGATCGCGGCGGCGGAGAGCCGGGCCGAACCGTTTCCCGGCGTGATCGACTATGGCGACCTGTTGCCTGCCATGCGGTCCTGCGGCTATGCGGGCCGGATCGGCTGCGAATACCGACCTGTCGGCCCCACCGAGGACGGATTGTCCTGGCGCGATGCCTTCCGCGATCACGCTGGCACTGCAGAGGCCAGAGCCGCGGCGCATGTGGCGTCGCAACCGGGAGCATAGCGCATGACAGGGATCGAGGAATACGCATTCCCGCACGGGATATCCTTGCTGCGCCGCTGGCAGGCGGGCGAGGCGGGCGCGAAAGAGGAACTGACCGGTGTCTTCGACGCGGCCATCTCTGGTGAATTCGACGCGAATTTCAAGCTGTTGACCGCCCCCGACCGGGTGCACTCCACCGCCTCGGTCCATATGCTCGGTCTTGCAATCCTGTTCGATCTCTACGGCATCGAGTCCCACGACTACTATCACAACGACCCCTATCGCTACGCCCGGGCGAACCTCGCGGTCTCGCGCCTTCTCGGCGTCCACAAGTTCTACATGACCTGGGCGCTTTATGCCTGGACCTGCGAGCCGCTTGGCCAAAAGATGATGTATCCCGACAGGTTCCCGCCGGGCGCGGACCCGGACGAGGTCCTGATCACGCGCGACAACTGGCACGAATTGCAGACGCCAGATTTCTCGACCGGCACACCGGCGGCGGTGGATGCCATCCTGGCCGCCACGCAAGACCTGACCGGCGCCGCGCCGACTTTGCAGATTTCGGCGCCCTACAGCCTGGCGGCGGACATCTACGGGCAGGAGCCGCTCCTGGCGGACGTCGTGAACGAACCCGACACTGTCAATGCCATGCTCGATCACCTGGGCGACACGGTGCTGGGGCCGTGGATGGACCATCATTTCGAGCTCTTCCCCGATGGCTGGATCGAGCTTTCCGACGCCTCCGGTTCGCCGTTCTTCATCGGGCAGGACAACTGCCAGAACATGTCGATCCGATCGATCCGGCACATGCTGCGGAACAAGCCCTATGCGGGCCGGGTATTCGACAACAATTACCGCGGCGATTTCGTGGCCGAGGTGACAAGGAAACGCCGTGCGTCGCGCCGCCGGGGCCGTGGTGATTCAGCGGATGCATCGGCTGACCGCAGTCGGCTTCAGGAACTGACCGATGCGAAGGTCAGCGTCAATCCGCTGTTCATCATGCGGCTCGAGGCCGACAAGGTGGATGTCTCGTTCTACGAGCAGCAGGCGATCGAGCGGAACCTGCCTCTGACCGTTGGCATCGGCTCGCCCGAAATCGACCGAAACAGCATCGAGGACCTGGAAGCGACCAAGGCGGACACCGCCGAGAAAGCGCGCCGACACGTGGCTGCGGTCAAGCGGGTCTGCGAGACGGTCGATCTGCCGGCGGACAACCACGTGGGCCAGTCCTGGCCCAGCCACATCTACTTCGAGGACATCAACGGCCAGTCGCAACTCGACCTGATCGAGATCATCCTCGACGAGGGCTACAAGAGCGCGCGGTTTGAATGTCAGCAGCCGGCATGACGCAGGGCCATGCCGCTGCCCGCACCAGCCGTGATCCGGTCGGAAATGTGTGCTCACATCATCGCGGCACCGGAGCCTTGAAGAATGCAAAACCCGGATGTTCGAACGCCACAGCCAAAGACGATCCTGCCGGTCTTCCATTTCGGCGCTGCCACGGTCTTGCCGATCCGAGACCCATGCCCGTTGACGCTCCGAAATTGCGTCGGCATGCGGTTGAAGACTTGCGTCACACCGTGACAACGTTCTCAGCCGGCCTTGCGACCGAGGCGTGAAACCATGACTCTGGTCGTGTGATTTCGACCATTTGTGTTGATCACGGACAAGAACATGCAAAGACGTCAATTTGCCTTACGGACCCTGCAAGCCTGCACTTCCGCCGGATTGGCACATTCTCATGAACTCACGAATGACCCTGACATCGCGACGTTGGCGCAAATGCACCACCATTTCCCGCATTTCCAGGTCAATGTCTTCAAGTTCGAAAGCCTGAATGCGCTGATCTTCGCCCAGTTCCGCACGGGACACGATACCGACACCGTCGTTGGCGGCGACGATTTCGCGAACTGCCTCGCGTCCTTCCGCAACGACCGCAGGATCAAGCGTCACGCCTCGCTCCTTGCCAAGCTCTTCTAGCTGTTGCCGTGTCCTTGAGCCAGGTTCGCGCAGAACGAGCGGCAGATCGGCAAGCTCAGCGAGCGAGATGCTCCGCTTTCCGGCCGGGAAATAGTCCCTGCGCGCAAACCCCACCAACCTGCTCCTTGACAAGGACAGCGTCTCGAAATCATCGTAGGATTCCCCGCTGCCGATGACCCCGATGTCGGCATCAAAGGATCGCAACCTTTGAACAATCTCTTCGGTATTTCCTGAGGCGATGACAATCCGAACGTCAGGGTAGGTCTTCCGAAATCTCTGAATGATGCTGCTGACATGGCTGGCGGAGTCGACCATGATGCGCAGTTCTTCCTCAATCCGGTTTGCCGTTTCAGACAACAGACCCTTGATCTCGCATTCCATTTCGAAATATGCGCGGGTCTTGGCAAAAAGCGCTTCACCGTCTGGTGTCAGGACAACCCTCTTCCGGATGCGGAAAAACAGCAGAACATCATTGTCTCTTTCCAGTCTCAGCACCTGGTCCGAGATTGCCGGTTGTGTCAGGCCAAGAGCCTCGGCGGCAAGAGAGAAACCTCCCAGCAAGGCCACATGGTGAAACGCACGGATCTGAGCATGGGTCATGCATCGCTCATGTATCGATGAAAATTATTCAATGATAATATTTAACGATTTTATTTATGCAATCACTTTCACCATAACGGAACCGGAAACAATGACGGGTGAAGACATGACGGCGCCGCAATTGGAACCGCCACGGCAGGGGGAGCGATATCTGCTCACCCCGGGACCGCTGACCACTTCCTTTGCCACCAAGGAGGCAATGCTGAAGGACTGGGGCAGCAGGGATGAAGACTTCCGTGCCATGACGCGCGATCTGAGGTCTCGGCTCCTGGGCATGATCGGGCGCGGGTCCGACGCATATGATTGCGTCCCGATTCAGGGATCAGGCACCTATTGCGTCGAGGCAATGCTGGGTTCCTTTGTGCCGCGGGACGGCAAGGTCCTTGTTCTGGCCAATGGAGCCTATGGCCTGCGGGCTTCGGCAACGCTGGACTATCTTGGACGCCAGAAGGTGTTGCTCGACAAAGGTGACTATCTGCCGCCACGTGGCGAGGAGGTTGCCGCAATTTTGGCAAACGATCCCGAAATCACCCACGTGTTCGCCATCCACTGCGAAACCTCGTCCGGCATCCTGAACCCGATCGAAGAGATCGCCGATGCCACACGTGCCGGGGGCCGCAAGCTGCTGATCGACAGCATGTCCGCGTTTGGCGCCCTCCCCCTTCACCCGGAAGAGCTGGGATGCGCAGCATTTGCCTCTTCTGCCAACAAGTGCATAGAGGGCGTGCCCGGCTTCGGCTTTGTCATTGCGCGCAAGGACGAGATCGAGGCGGCCAAGGGCAACTCACACTCGCTGTCATTGGATGTGCATGCCCAGTGGGCCTCGATGGAGAGGACCCGCCAGTGGCGGTTTACGCCGCCGACCCACGTTGTTGCGGCCTTTGTCGAAGCGCTGAAACAGCACGAGGCTGAGGGTGGCGTTGCCGGGCGTGGCGCGCGCTACATGCGCAACCGCGAAGTCATGGTTGCAGGCATGCGCAGCCTGGGCTTTGAAACCTTGCTCGCCGACCGCTGGCTCAGCCCGATCATCACCACGTTCTTCTGCCCCGCCGACCCGGCCTTCAGCTTCGACCGGTTCTATGATCTGCTGAAGGACAAGGGCTTCATAATCTATCCCGGAAAGTTGACGGTTGTGGAATCGTTCCGCATCGGATGTATCGGGCAGATGGACGAATCCGTCATGCGGGCGGTCGTCGCCGCTGCGAAAGAGGCGCTCGAACTTATGGGCGTCGTCTCCGCAGTTCCCCCAGCTGCTGCGCTGGAAGAGCGCAGGAAACTCGCCGCTTGAGGAACAACGTGCCGATCAATGCCCCCGTCGTTGCAAACGGTCGCAGCTATCCTGTGCCCCGAACCTGTGCCATTGCCATCTGCCTGGATGGGTGCGAACCGGAATACTTGGAGGTCGCCATCGCCGAAGGGCTGATGCCGAACCTCAAGCGAATCCGCGAGACCGGGACCGACCGGCTGGCGCATTCGGTGATCCCGTCCTTCACCAACCCGAACAACCTGTCGATTGCCACGGGCCGGCCGCCGGCGGTGCATGGCATCTGCGGCAACTTCCTGTTCGACCCGGATACCGGCGAGGAAGTGATGATGAATGACGTCCGCTTTCTTCGTGCGCCCACCATCTTTTCGAAGTTCTACGAGGCTGGCGCTCGCGTTGCGATGGTCACCGCCAAGGACAAGCTGCGCGCCCTGCTCGGCGCAGGCCTGAAATTCCATGACGATCGCGCTGTGGCCTTTTCGGCGGAACGGTCTGGCGACACCACGAAGGCCGAGCACGGGATCGACAATGCGAGCGATTGGCTGGGCATGCCGGTACCGGAGGTCTACTCGGCTGATCTGTCCGAGTTTGTCTTCGCTGCAGGCGTGAAACTTCTGAAAGAAATGAAGCCTGACGTGATGTACCTGTCGACAACAGACTACGTGCAGCACAAATTTGCGCCAGACGAACAAGGCGCAAAGGACTTTTGCGCCATGTTCGACCGCTACCTGGGCGAACTGGACGCGCTTGGCGCGGCCATCGTGACGACTGCAGATCACGGCATGAAGCCCAAGCATGACGCCACGACCAAGGAACCGTCCGTCATCTACATGCAGGACGTGTTCGACAAATGGCTCGGCCGGTCCGCAGCCCGCGTGATCCTGCCGATCACCGACCCTTATGTCGTTCACCATGGGGCCCTTGGCTCGTTTGCGACCGCATATCTCCCTGAGGATGCTGACCAGGCCGAGATCAAGGCCAAGGTCGCCGCGTTGCCCGAAATGCTCGAAGTGCTGACCCGCGAAGAAGCGGTGGCAAGCTACGAACTGCCCGCCGACCGCATCGGCGACCTGACCATGGTTTGCACCGAAAACATGACCATCGGCACCTCTGAGGACCGCCACGACCTGGCCGCCTTGGGCGAGCCCCTGCGCAGTCACGGCGGGCTGACCGAGCAGCAAGTGCCCTTCATCGTCAACCGTGTGATCGACGTGCCCAACGCGCCCGTCTTGCGCAATTTCGACGCATTCCTTTACGCAACCGCCGCCGCAGCATTGGAAGGGGATTATATACTTGACTGAAAATCCCGAATCGGCTAGAGTCGGAATCA
>VYCX01000091.1:5062-6158 GCA_009843725.1 Boseongicola sp. SB0675_bin_26 | reverse complement strand
GGTATGAAGGAAGAACAGAACGGGAATAACCTACCCCATATCAGAAACGCACCCCCTTGCCACGGACCAGCGCGGGCATGGCCTCCAAAGGCGGGCGCGGACTGCGGGCAATCAGCAAGTTTCGGGTCGCTTCCGACGATTCCGGCAGATAGTCGGCTTCCATGACCCAGAACCGGATTCCGGTACGTGCATGGATCGACCTCGTACTGCTGGCCCTGCTCTGGGGCGGCTCGTTCCTTGCGATTCGCGAGGCGCTCGACGAAATCGGCTTCCTCTCTTCGATCGCGCACAGGGTGATCTGGGCATCGATCCTGCTATGGATCATCGTGGCCGTGCGCCGTCTCGCCGTGCCTCGATCCCCTCGTGTCTGGGGCGCGTTCTTCGTCATGGGGTGCCTCAACAATGTCATCCCGTTCTCGCTGATGGCTTGGGGCCAACTCAGCATCGAGAGCGGGCTTACGGCGATCCTGAATGCCACGACGGCCATTTGGGGCGTTCTGGCCGCAGCGCTGTTCTTTGCCGACGAACGCCTGACCGCGCGGCGGGTCATCGGAGTCGTGATCGGCTTTCTGGGGGTTTCCACAGTGATCGGACTTCAGAATCTCGCAAGTCTCGAATTGCGCTCCCTGGCGCAACTGGCCGTGATCGGAGGAACGATCAGCTATGCCTTCGCGGGCTGCTGGGCGCGCGCCAGGCTGCCGGACCAGCCGCCGCTCATCGCGGCGGCCGGCATGCTCACATGCTCCAGCCTTGTCGTGCTGCCACTGTCCTGGGTGGCCGAGGGGCCACTTGAACTCGACCTGAGCCCTTCGACCTGGGCTGCCATTGCCTACTATGCGCTGGCGGCCACGGCTGCAGCCTACATCCTGTACTACCGCATTCTGGCGGCGACCGGAGCGGGCAACCTGCTTCTCGTGACATTGATGATTCCTCCCATCGCCATTCTGCTTGGCTCCTGGGCGAGAGACGAGACCCTGACGTCCGGCGCCTATCTCGGCTTCGCCCTTCTCGGTGTTGGGCTCCTCGTTCTTGACGGACGAATCGGCAGCGCCGCCAGAAAAACCATGTCCCGCTGATTGACCGAACACGCCTGGCC
>VYCX01000091.1:383-5052 GCA_009843725.1 Boseongicola sp. SB0675_bin_26 | reverse complement strand
CTCTACGAATGCGCCGAGGAATGGCGCGATGCACCCGAAAAGCGGATCCTGCTGTTTGGCATGTCCGGGCTCGGAAAGACTCACGTTTCCGACTTGCTTCGGGCAACGGGAAAGTGGTTCCACTACTCGGTCGACTACCGCATCGGCACCCGCTACATGGGCGAGGCGATCTCCGACAATCTCAAGCGCGAGGCAATGAGGAGCCCGCTCCTTCGCGAGCTGCTGATGACGGATTCGGTGCAGATCCGCTCGAACATCACCTTCGGCAACCTCGCGCCCCTCTCCGCCTATCTCGGCAAGCCCGGAGATCCCGAGAAAGGTGGCGTGCCATGGGAGGAGTACACGCGTCGGCAAAGACTGCATCGCGACGCCGAACGCGCCGCAATGCTGGATACCGGCCACTTTGCCGCCCGCGCCGCCGAGATCTATGGCTATCAGCACTTCGTGTGCGACACGTCCGGCTCGATCTGCGAGATCGTGTCGCCGGAGGATCCCGACGACCCGATTCTGAGCGCGCTTGGCGAACAGGTCCTGATGGTATGGATCGAGGGCTCCGACCACCACGCCGAAGAGCTGTCCAGGCGCTTCGACAAGGCCCCGAAGCCGATGTGCTTCGCCGATGATTTCCTTGCAGAAACCTGGAGCGCATACCTCGCCGAGACAGGCGACACGCCCGGGACCGTGGACCCGGACGCCTTCGTGCGCTGGGCATACGCGAAGGCGCTTGCGCACCGCCAGCCCCGCTATCGCGCAATAGCCGAAAACTGGGGCGTGACCGTCAGTGCCGACGCGATCGCCGCCGTCGAAACCGAAGGCGACATGATTGATCTCGTTGCGGAGGCACTCGGTCGGTCCGACGCCTGACACCACGCGGCGAAACGCTCCCTGACTTGTGAAACGTCCGGTCTCTCGCTATCCCGAAAGGTCTGAACCGGAGGCGCCAATGCCGATCAAGCTGCCATCAAACCTTCCTGCCTTTCAGATCCTCTCGCGTGAAGGGGTGATGGTGATGGATGAGGAACTGGCGTCCCATCAGGACATTCGGCCGCTGAAGATCGGGCTTCTAAACCTGATGCCCAAGAAGATTCAGACGGAGAACCAGTTCGCCCGGCTGATCGGCGCCACGCCGTTGCAGATCGACTTCCGGCTGATCCGCATGTCCGGGCACCGGACCAGGAACACGGCTGCCGAACACATGGCCGAGTTCTACCGGCCATTTCGGGAAGTCCGCGACGAAAAGTTCGACGGCCTCGTCATCACCGGCGCGCCGATCGAGCACCTGCCGTTCGAGGATGTCTCGTACTGGGACGAACTCCAGGAGGTCATGGACTGGACCCAGACAAACGTTCATTCCACCTTCGGCATCTGCTGGGGCGGAATGGCCATGATCAACCATTTTCACGGCGTCCAGAAGCACTTGCTCAAGGCGAAGACATTCGGCTGCTTTCGGCAGGCCAACATGGACCCCGCCTCGCCCTACCTGCGCGGCTTCTCGGACGACTGCTACATTCCCATCAGCCGCTGGACGGAAATGCGTGAGGACGAGATTCGGGCCGCCGGCCTCAAGACGCTGCTTGGCAGCGCGGAGACCGGGCCTTGCCTGGTATCCGACGAGTCGCATCGGGCGCTCTACATCTTCAACCACTTCGAATACGACAGCGGGACTCTCAAGGAGGAGTACGAACGCGACATCGCCAACGGGACGCCGATTGACTTGCCCGTCAACTACTTCACTGGCGACGATCCGGATGCCGAACCGATGAACCGCTGGAGAAGCCACGCGCATCTCCTGTTCGGCAACTGGGTTTCGGAAATCTACCTCACGACGCCTTTCGACACGGACCGCATCGGCGAAGAATCGACCGACCTCCGCAACTGATCAAGGAAGGGTTTCTGGCCAGCGAGAGACATCCGGCCGGAATCTCAGCCTTGCGGAGCATGGCCCGCAAGGCCCAATTCGCCGGCGCCAGCAATCGTCAAGGACCTCCATGGATTGCGCCTGTGCCGCTCCATGCCTAGATACTGGACAAAATAAAGGCGCTTAACATGATCCGTCCTTGCGAAGGAATCACATCGGCCTTCCGAAATGCCGCCGGTCATGATGGCGCGTGTCCCGGCGCTACGGGCACTGGACCCGGCGTCGAGCCGATCGGACCCGACCATGCGTCACGCAGCGTGATCGCGCGGCAGCCCTCAAAGCTCTCTGCCCGCCGGAATGGCTAAGCGCGGCTATCATCACGGCGACCTCCGCCGGGCGCTCGTCGACGCGGCGCTGAAACTGATCGAGGAGAAAGGACCGACGGGCTTCACGCTTTCGGAAGCGGCGAAGCTGGCCGGCGTGACGCCTGCTGCGGTCTACCGTCACTTCGAGGGTCGCGATGACCTGATTGCCGAGATCGCCCGGCAGGGATTCGAGACCTTCGCCGACCTCATGGAATATGCATACGAGACCGGACAGCCCTCGTCCCTTGCGTCGTTCGAGGCAACAGGCCACGCATATCTCGCCTTTGCCCGACGGCATCCCGGACACTACGTTGCCATGTTCGAGAGCGGGATCTCGATCAACCGCACGCCAGAGCTCGCACAGGTTGCACAACGTGCCTTCGACGTTCTGGAGAAAGCCGCCGCCGAACTGTCAAAGAACATCCCTTACGACAAGCGCCCGCCACCGCAAATGTTCTCGGCACATGTCTGGGCGCTTAGCCATGGCGTCGTCGAGCTGTTTGCGCGCGGCGCACCCGGGACCAAATCGCCCTTTCCGCCGGAAGACCTGCTCGAAGCCGGCATAGGGATCTACCTGCGGGGGCTCGGGTTGATCGACCGGGACGAGTGATCGTGAAGGCCAGCCGGCTCGTCTGCCGGCAATCCGCGCAAGCAGGCAGGGCCAGGACGCGAATGTCGTCAGGCAGCCACGGATTTCCCGGATCGTGTTCCGGCTTGCAGCAGTGCCATCGGACGGACTGGCAAAGGATGCCGTCGCCACCTATCTACATGACATGGACTTCGAACAGTTCCCCCGCCTCGTCTACCTGCTGCTCCTGCTGACCGCCGTCGGCGGATGGTTCATTGCGGAGAACAGGGCATCCCTTGGCAGGTCGTTGCGCATGTTCCTGGCGTGGGGGCTGATTTTCCTTGGTGTCGTGGCCGTTTACGGGCTTTGGGGCGACATTCGCCGCGACTTAGTTCCACGCCAGTCCGTGCTTTCGGACGGATCGTCGGTTCACGTCCCTCGCGGACGTGGCGGACATTTCTTCCTCCAGGTGGACGTGAACGGCACGCCAGTGGACTTCATCGTCGACACGGGCGCTACGGAAGTGGTGCTGTCGCTTGAAGACGCGCGCCGCGCGGGATTTGACCCGGACAACCTGGCGTTTCTGGGTACGGCTCGCACGGCAAACGGACCGGTGAAGACCGCATTTGCCACGGCAGACGTCATGTCGCTGGGGCAGGTTCGCTTCGAACGGGTGCGCGTGGCGGTGAACAGCGGAGACATGGACGACTCGCTTCTCGGAATGAGCTTTCTTTCGAGATTCGAGCGGCTCGAGATATCCGACGAAGGCCTGATCCTGACGCCCTGAGAGGCATGTTCCCGAGAGGGACAATCGCTGCACGCCGCTATTTCGGCTTCGGACCGCTCTCCGCCTTCTTGGTCCAGCGTCCCTGGTCCTCAGTCCAGTACTGCGCCTCTGCACCTGCCTCGGTCAGCGTCCGCCACTGCTCGCGTGCATGCTCGACGGCTTCGGCATCGGCTCCGTTGAACAGGATGCAGACCCTGTCCTTCGCCTCGACCTCCCCAACGCTGACATCCGCCCCATCCACGCTGATCAGGCAAGCCGGATCGTTGTCGGGCACTCCCGTCGTCAGGAGCACGGGCTGCTCCCTGTCATGCGAACCGCCGGCGATGCCATGGGGCAGGAACCCGTCGCCCAGCCAAAGCTGCCGGTCCAGGCGCTCAAGAAGAGACTCCTCGCGCGCACGAACGGCAACTCGCCAACCCGCCTCAAGCGACTTGCCGATCAGGACCGGAAGCGTCGCCTCAAGCGGACGCTTGGTCAGGTGATAGAAATAGGCTGCCCCCATCATCAGGCTCCACAGCATCCCAGCCCGCCGGGCGACATGGAAATTCGCCCTGGCTGACGTGGAGCGCGTTCTATGGCGGCCCCGACGGGTGCGGAACGACTGTCCATGGCGAATTCGAATCGCCTTCGGGTTCGCTCCAGCCTACAGGAATTCGAACGCAGGTGGAAACTTCGCATTCGAGCAACTGCCCAGGCGACCCGTCAAGGCTGATCCGGTGCGTGTCACGCTTGCTCCGGATCCGGGTCGGGCAGGTCAGTTGCACACGTCTTTGGTTGAAGGCGCATTGGGGCTCGCGCCATCGCCCACGGAAAGGTGCGCGGTGCCGTCAGAGAGCGGGACTCCAGCGGCCGCGAAGAGTTTCCGCACGTCCGGGTTCCCTGGCAAGACTTCGCAATGCGCTCATCCGCGCATCCACGCACCCCATGCGTGTGTCCGCCGCGCGCCTGCATCGGGCCTTGGGGCGCCGGAGGCTGCCGCCATCGGCACGCCCCTCGCTTCGCGTGGACCGGGCAGGTCTCTGGATCCACGTCCGGCTGGCGGGACCCGGCCAGCGTTCGGTCCGGAACGCTTCCCTGGCTTGAGCATGGAC
>VYCX01000091.1:0-373 GCA_009843725.1 Boseongicola sp. SB0675_bin_26 | reverse complement strand
AGCATGGACCGCTCAGGCAGGCGCCAGAGACCTGCTGCCAGCCGGATTTCCGGAAAGGCAAGCTGCGGAGCGTCCGGCAACATGCCGGGCGCTTCGACCATCATTCGGGATTGAGCAGGTCCGGCCTGGACCGGGCCCGAAATCTCCTGACAGGCTTGATCAGCTTTGGCAGACGGAGTCCTGCCTCACTTGCGCCTTGGCCTGTTCAGCCGGAGACTCGCGGGGCGGTTGCCTGGCGGATGCAAATTCCCCAGGCCGCGTTGACGTGTCCTTGCGGAACCGGAGCGTGCCAACCCTGTTTTACCTGCCCGACCTATGGTCTAGCCCGGATATCTCACCAATTTTGGCTGGCATGGGATCGCTCTCCGCGATA
>VYCX01000242.1 GCA_009843725.1 Boseongicola sp. SB0675_bin_26 | reverse complement strand
CGATGCTTCCAAACCATCAATCAAAGAGTCAAAATCACTGTGACAAGACACTAGGATTGCTTGTTCTTGTCAATCGGTCGCGAGCGAGCCTTCCGCCGAAGCGCGTGAAGCGGTCCGTGCCGGGCAGCCGACGAAGTGCCCTTCGGCCAGGACATGCCTGCCTGCGAACCCTTCCTGCCCGAGGGGCGCCGGACGTGTTGCGGGTCGTGGAAGCGCGGCGCCAGCGTCCTGATTGAGAGACTTTCCTGGCGAACTGCTGTCGAATTCCCGTTGTACTACAGAAGGCGTTGCTAGTGCCGCTCTAAACCCTTAGTTTCTCCGAGCATTCCGGGTCAAAGCGCATGAACAGGAGATTCTACGACAATCACGTGGTCCGGCGGCGAAGGAGCGTTTTCGCTTGGCTCAGGGGCTCGTTCCTGACAGGGCTGGTCGTGATCGCGCCAATCGGGCTGACGCTCTGGCTGATCTGGACCGTTGCAGGCTGGGTCGACAGCTGGGTGCTGCCATTCGTGCCCATCTGGCTCAGACCCGATCAGTATGTCGGGCTGAACATCCGCGGCGTCGGCGTCGTCCTCTTCCTGATCTTCACCGTTGTCGTGGGCTGGCTTGCCAAGGGAATCATCGGCAGGTCGCTGATCCATTGGGGCGAAAGCCTGGTTCACAACCTTCCCGTGATCCGCTCGGTCTACAAGGGCCTGAAGCAGATCGCGGAAACCGTGTTCGCGCAGTCCGATACCTCCTTCGACAAAGCATGTCTCGTGGAGTATCCACGCAAGGGGATCTGGGCCATCGCCTTCATTTCCAAGACCGCCAAGGGCGAGGTTGACGCCAAGATTGCCCGCGAAGGCGGCAAGACCGCCGTGTTCCTGCCAACGACTCCAAACCCGACCTCCGGCTTTCTCCTGTTTGTCCCGAAGAGTGACCTGATCGAACTGGAAATGTCGGTCGAGGACGCCGCAAAGCTCGTGATCTCGGCCGGCCTGGTGTATCCCGACGGACAACCTGCCGCTTCAAGAGCGATCGAAGAGATTCGCGATCCCGCAACCAGCACCGACGAATCCTGACGAAGCGCCAGGCAGGACGTTCGGCGTGGCTTGGCCGGGGCTGCTATCCTCAATCGAGCCCGTGCCGAGGCACCGCGGAAAGACCAGTTCGGCTCGTCGGCGAATTCGAGTCAAAGGGCGGTCCAGCCTCCGTCCATGGAAACCGCGGAGCCGGTCAGCTGTGCCGCCGCATCGCTGCACAAGAACACCGCGAGGCCGCCGAGTTGCTCAACCGTCACGAACTCTTTCGTCGGCTGGCGGACAAGCATCACCTGCTCCACCGCCTCGTCTTCGGAAATGCCGTACTCCTTCGCGGTGTCGGGGATCTGCGCCTCGACCAGCGGCGTCAGGACGTATCCGGGACAGATGGCATTCGCCGTGATCGGGTCGCGCGCAGTCTCCAGCGCCACGACTTTCGTCATTCCGATCAGCCCATGCTTGGCGGCGACGTAGGCCGACTTGTAGGGAGAGGCCGTGAGGCCGTGCGCGGACGCGATGTTCATGATGCGGCCCCAGCCCGCCTCTCTCATCAACGGGATGGCAACGGCTGTCGTGTGAAAGGCGGCGTTCATGTTGATCGCGATGATCGAGTCCCATGTCTCGGCCGGAAACTCCTCGATCGCCGCGACGTGCTGAATGCCGGCGTTGTTCACAAGGACATCGCAGCCGCCCGCCTGCGCGATCAGCGAACGACATTCGCCGGGCTTAGACATGTCGGCCTGAATGTAGCGCGCCTTCGCCCCGGTCTCCTTGGCGATCTCCGCCGCCAGAGCGTGATCTTCCTCTCGGTCCGTGAACGAGTTCAGCACGACGTCCGCACCGGCTCGCGCCAATGCCCAGGCGACGCCAAGCCCGATGCCGGAGTTCGAACCGGTAATGACTGCCGACTTTCCCTCAAGCGACATGGGCACCTCCTTGGAACGCGTGGCAAGCTTGAGTGGCGGCATCAATGGCAGCCCGGCCCGCCGCATGTGCCTTGAAAGGCTAGAAGCCCAGCCCCTCGTACTTCTTCTTGAACTTCGACACGCGGCCACCGGTGTCCAGAAGGCGGGTGCCGCCGCCGGTCCAAGCAGGATGCACGCTCGGATCCACCTCAAGCGAAAGCTGGTCTCCCTCTGCTCCCCAGGTCGAGCGCATCTGCACGACGTCGCCGTTGGTCATCTTGACGTCGATGACGTGATAGTCAGGATGAGTGTCTTTCTTCATGGACGCGTTCCTCAGGCCTTGCTCTTCGGCTTGTAAGTGGCATCTTCTGCAATCCGGGCCGACTTTCCGCGCCGCGACCGCAGGTAGTAGAGCTTCGCGCGGCGAACGCGTCCGCGACGCACGACGGTAATCGAATCGATATTCGTCGAATGCAGCGGAAAGACCCGTTCGACGCCTTCGCCGAAAGAGATCTTGCGCACGGTGAACGACCCGGCAATGCCTTCGCCGTTCTTGCGCGCAATGCACACGCCTTCGTAGTTCTGCACGCGTGTCCGCGTGCCTTCCGTGACCTTGTAGCCAACCCGGACGGTGTCGCCCGCCTTGAAATCCGGGATGCTCTTGCCGAGAGCCGCGACCTGCTCGGCTTCAAGTTCAGCGATCAGATCCATCTGACCCACTCCTGTCGTGCCCCGGGCTTCCCCCGGGAGATGTTTCGTGCCCCAGAGCTCCGGTCGATGTCTCGGGCCGGTCATGCCGTCCGCCGGAGGATACAGGTCAACATTCCTTTCGAGCTTCGCTTTGCTCGCGAACCCGCGTCCCTATAGGGGGTGCTCGGGAGGCAATCAAGAGAAAAGAACCTGTTCGAAACCGTCACATGCGCGCCCTGCACGGGCGGGCATCGTCGCCCCCTTACGGATCCTTGCCGGAATACGCCTGCCAGAGATCCGGACGCCGCTCTCTCGTCAGTCGCTCCGCCTCTTGCTGGCGCCACTTCGCCACGGCCTGATGGTCACCGGACGTCAGGACGTCCGGAATGTCGCACCCCTCCCAGCTCGCCGGGCGCGTGTATTGGGGATGTTCGAGCAGTCCGTTCGAGAAACTCTCGCCTTCAATTGAGGCCGCGTTGCCAACCACGCCGGGCAAGAGCCGAACGGCAGCGTCGATCAGGGCCTGCGCGGCAATCTCGCCACCCGTCATCACGAAATCGCCCAAGGAGATTTCCTCGATGCCGAACCGGTCGATCACGCGCTGGTCAAGACCTTCGAACCGACCTGATACGAGGACCAGGCCAGGGCCTTCCGAGAAACGCCGCACCATTCTCTGGTCAAGGCGGCGCCCACGAGGGCTGAGGTACACCAGGGGCAATGCGGTTTCCCGACAGGCTTGCCGGATGGCGTTCCCCATGACGTCTGCACGAAGCACCATGCCGGCACCGCCACCGGATGGCGTATCATCGACGCTTCGGTGCCTGCCTGCACCGAACTGCCGCAAATCCACGGTTTCCAGGTTCCAGAGGCCTTCAGCCAACGCCTTGCCGGTCAGCGATGATCCCAGCACGCCGGGGAACGCCTCCGGGAAAAGAGTGATGACCTTCGCCGTCCATGCCCCAGCCCGCGACGGCCGGTCCGTGAGGAGGTCTCGCGGTGCCGAGCTTGCCGAAATGCTCAATTGCCCGTGGGATCTGGAGCCAGGCATGTTCATGCCGTGGACATATAGACACAAGGCAGCCATGCTGCAATTGAAGGCGCTGGCGGCGCCAAGGCCTTCAGGCGAGCGTGCCGCGCATTGACTGGCCATTTCGGGTTCGCCACGAGCGCCGCGAGCCTGCATGGCGACATCGTGATGCGCAGTTCCGCAATTCGCGACTCTGCCCTACTTCACCGCAATGCGCGCGGGTCGCTGCATCGAGCCTGCCACGTCCCGCGCACGTTCCGTCGTCAATTGGATCGACGCGCCAGCGCCGCGGCGTATTCGGGTCCCAGCGTGGAGAGTCCCTTCAGTATGTCGATCGCATAAGCCAGCTGATAGTCCTCGTCACGCAGTTCCGCGGCTTCTTCAGCTCTCAGGCGATCCTCCTCGATCTGGCGGCGCTCATCTTCGCTGAGGCTGTCATTCGACAAGGACCCGCGCAGGTCCGCCTCGAAACGTCTCTGCTGCTCGGGCTCATCGTCCTCATCGACTTCCCGGCGTGGCGGCTGCTGGACAATGATGTCCGGAGACACTCCGAGGGCCTGAATCGAACGGCCGGACGGCGTGTAGTACCGCGCCGTCGTAAGCCGCATCGCGGCCTCTCCACGCAGCGGCATGACGGTCTGGACCGAACCCTTTCCAAACGACTTCGTGCCCACAACGATCGCGCGCCGGTGATCCTGGAGCGCGCCCGCAACGATCTCTGATGCCGACGCGGAGCCGCCATTGATAAGGACGACAATCGGCTTGCCTTCGGCCAAGTCTCCCGATTCCGCGTTGAACCGGCCGCTGTCCCGAAGCTCGCGCCCGCGGGTCGAAACGATCTCGCCGCCTTCGAGAAACGCATCGGACACCTTGACTGCCTGATCGAGAAGACCTCCCGGATTGTTCCGAAGATCAATGACGAATCCGTTGACGGCGTCCAGCCCTCCGGCCTCCTCCACCATTTCTGGCAGCTGCTCCTGCAAGGACGGGAACGTCTGGTCGCTGAAGGTCGTAATGCGCAAGACCACCGTCTCCCCGACAATCCTCGACCTGACTGCCGTCAGCTTGATCGTGTCGCGAATGATCGAGACATCAAACGGCTCCTTTTCGCCTTCGCGCACGACGGTAATGACGATTTCGGAGCCGACGGGCCCTCTCATCATTTCGACCGCCTCATCGAGCGTAAGGCCCAGAACGCTCTCGCCGTTGACATGAGTGATGAAGTCGCCCGCCTGCATGCCCGCTTCATCGGCCGGCGTTCCGTCAATCGGCGAGACGACTTTCACGAATCCCTCTTCCTGGGTCACCTCTATGCCGAGCCCGCCGAATTCGCCCTTTGTCTGGACGCGCATCGCCTCGGCGTCTTCCGGCGAAAGATACGATGAATGCGGATCAAGCGACGTCAGCATCCCGTCGATCGCCGCCTCGATCAGTTCGCCTTCATCGACCTCCTCGACATATTGCGCACGGATGCGCTCGAAGATGTCGCCGAAGAGGTCGAGCTGTTCGTAAACGGTCGGCTTGTCGTTCTCCTGCGCAATCAACGGCCCTGTGACCTGCGTCGCCACGAGTGTGCCGAAAATCACGCCCCCGACGGAAGCCAGAAAGAGGTTCCTCATGATCTGTTCCTTGTATTGGCCCCGCGTCTTGATCGGGACTGGATCGATCAGGCAATGCACTTGCCTGACCTGCTTATAGTGCGTTTCTGGCCCGAAAGGACCACAGCCTCGATTGAATCCGTTCAAATTCTCTTGTGCCGACGGCAATTCGATCATCGAAATCCCCGTCTGGCAAGGACAGGAACGGCTGTTCATGCACGAATCAGGCTCCTTCCGGTCATTTCCTCCGGCTTGGGCAACCCCATGAGTTCCAGGACGGTCGGAGCCAGATCGGAGAGACGTCCGTCGGCGAGCCGCGCGTGCGCCGGCCCGCCGCGGAGCGCGACCGGCACCGGATTCGTGGTATGCGCCGTGTGCGCCTCGCCGGTTTCGGGATCGACCATCGTCTCGCAGTTTCCATGATCGGCCGTCAGCAGCATGGCGCCGCCTGACCTGTCGAGCGCCTCGACGACGCGGGCAAGCCCTTGATCCACGGCCTCGCAGGCCTTGATTGCGGCATCAAGGTCCCCGGTATGTCCCACCATGTCCGGATTGGCATAGTTCGTGACAATGAGATCAAAGCCAGCCTCGATGGCCTCGACGAAAGCGTCGGTGACCTCCGGAGCCGACATTTCGGGCTTCAGATCGTAGGTGGAGACGTCCGGGCTCTTCGGCATGAAGCGGTCTTCACCCGTTTCCGGCTCTTCCTTGCCGCCATTCAGAAAGAACGTGACATGCGGATATTTCTCGGTTTCGGCAAGCCGGAACTGCCTGAGTCCGTGCTGCGCAACCCACGCACCCAGCGTGTTCCTGATGTCCTGTTTCGGGAACACGCTGGTCATGTACGCATTGTGCTCATCCGAGTATTCCACCATGCCGAGACACGCAGCCAGATCCGGGCGGCACCCGGTCTCGAAA
>VYCX01000301.1 GCA_009843725.1 Boseongicola sp. SB0675_bin_26 | reverse complement strand
GCGTGCATCCACTGCAATCTCTGCGTGCGTGCCTGCCGCGAGGTGCAGGTCAACGACGTCATCGGGATGGCCGGTCGAGGCCATGACGCAAAGATCGTCTTTGACCAGGACGATCCGATGGGCGGGTCCACCTGCGTGGCGTGTGGCGAATGCGTTCAGGCCTGTCCGACCGGCGCGCTTCTGCCTGCAACGGTTCAGGGCGACAGCAAGGACTTCGACCGGGAGGTTGCGAGCGTCTGCCCGTATTGTGGCGTCGGCTGCCAGATTTCGTTCAAGGTCAAGGATGACAGGATTCTCTATGTCGAAGGCGCCGAGGGTCCGGCCAACGAGAACCGCCTTTGCGTCAAGGGGCGCTTCGGCTTCGACTACGTTGACCATCCGCACCGCCTGACGAAGCCCTTGATCCGCCGCGACGACGCGCCCGCGAAAGGGCTCAACGTCGATCCGGGGAACGTCCGGACGCATTTTCGCGAGGCCGGATGGGATGAGGCGCTTGACGTGGCGGCCAATGGCATGGCCCGGCTACGGGACGAGAGAAACACCTATGTCGCCGGTTTCGGGTCGGCCAAGTGCTCGAACGAGGAGGCCTATCTCTTCCAGAAGCTCATTCGGCAGGGATTCGGCCACAACAACGTCGACCATTGCACGCGGCTTTGCCACGCGTCCTCGGTTGCGGCGCTGCTCGAAAACGTGGGCAGCGGTGCGGTGACCGCCACCTTCAACGAGATCGAGAATGCGGACGTGGCAATCGTGATCGGCGCCAATCCGACCGAAAACCATCCCGTCGCGGCAACATACTTCAAGCAGTTCGCAAAGCGTGGAGGCAAGCTCATCGTCATGGACCCGCGGGGCCAGGGGTTGATGCGTCACGCTTCGCACATGCTGCAGTTCAAGCCTGGAGCGGACGTGTCGATGCTGAACGCGATCATGTCGACGATCGTGGAAGAGAATCTCTACGACCGGCAATACATCGAGGCGTTCACGGAAGACTGGGAAGGGATGAAGGACCACCTGAAGGGCTTCCCGCCGGAGAAGATGGCCGAGGTTTGCGGCATTGAGGCGGATGTCTTGCGAGATGTCGCCCGCACCTTTGCAACCGCAAAGGCGGGAATGATCTTCTGGGGCATGGGGATCTCCCAGCACGTTCACGGCACGGACAATTCGCGATGCCTGATTTCGCTCGCGCTTATGTGCGGCCAGGTCGGCCGCCCCGGCACTGGGCTTCATCCGCTTCGGGGTCAGAACAACGTGCAGGGCGCTTCGGATGCGGGCCTGATCCCGATGTTCCTGCCGGACTACAAGAGCGTCACCGATGACGGCGTGCGTTCGGCCTTCACGACGGTCTGGAAGTCCGGCGACTTCTCGAACGAAAAGGGGCTTACGGTCGTCGAGATCATGGACGCGGTCCACGATGGCGACATTCGCGGCATGTACGTTCTCGGGGAAAACCCGGCGATGTCGGATCCGGATGTCGAGCACGCGCGCGATGCCTTGGCCAAGCTTGACCACCTCGTGGTTCAGGACATCTTCCTGACCGAGACGGCGAACTACGCGGACGTGATCCTGCCGAGCTCTGCATGGACCGAGAAGAACGGAACGGTCACCAACACCAACCGCCAGGTCCAGATGGGCCGCCAGGTGGTTGCCCCGCCGGGTGACGCCAAGGAGGACTGGTGGATCGTGGTGGAGCTGGCCAGGCGTCTTGGCCTTGGCTGGTCCTACGGACATCCCTCGGACGTCTTTGCGGAAATGAAGCTCAACATGGAGTCGCTCGACAACATCACGTGGGATCGGCTCGAGAAGGAAGGCGCGGTCACGTATCCGTCCCTTTCGCCGGAGGATCCCGGGCAGGCCATTGTCTTCGGCGACGGCTTTCCAAGGCCGGACGGCCGCGCGAAGTTCACGCCTGCCAAGGTGATCCCGCCGGACGAATTGCCGGATGACGACTATCCCTTCGTCCTGATCACGGGCCGCCAGCTGGAGCACTGGCATACGGGTTCGATGACGCGACGTGCGCAAGTGCTTGATGCCGTGGAACCGGAAGCCAATTGCTCGCTGCATCCGAAGACGTTGCGCGAATTGGGCGTCATGGCCGGCGACTACGTGCGACTGACGACCCGACGCGGGTCGATAACGATCATGGCGCGTGCCGACCGGGCGGTTGCCGAAGGCAATGTCTTCGTGCCGTTTGCCTATGTCGAGGCCGCCGCGAACGTCTTGACGAATCCCTCGCTCGATCCGATCGGAAAGATCCCCGAATTCAAGTTCGCCGCGGTTCGTGTCGAGGCGGTCGAGGCGATCGCGGCAGAATGAGAAGCGGAGGAGCGATTTGGGCATGGAAGGCATTCGGTGCGCAGGTCGTGCGCTTCGTTGGTTGCCCGGGGGTCTCCTTGTTAAGGCCCGGCACGGCTGAGGCCGGCATGCGGTCTCGGCCGGTTTCGCCTGGTCGTTCGGGCCATCCGAACATGAAATCCACAACCATTGACTCAGCAGGAAGCTACAATGTCCGACATTGAAATCGCGCGTGCAGCAACGAAGAAACCGATACAGGAAATAGGTGACAGGCTGGGCATCCCGGCAGAACATCTTCTCCCTTATGGCCATGACAAGGCCAAGGTTTCCCAGGAGTTCATCAACTCGGTCAAGGGCAACAGGGACGGCAAGCTCGTTCTGGTCACCGCCGTGAATCCGACGCCCGCCGGGGAGGGAAAGACCACGACGACCGTCGGTCTCGGCGACGGCCTGAATGCCATTGGCAAGAAGGCGATGATCTGCATTCGCGAGGCCTCGCTCGGGCCGAACTTCGGGATGAAGGGCGGAGCCGCCGGTGGCGGCCATGCTCAGGTCGTTCCGATGGAAGACATGAATCTCCATTTCACCGGAGATTTCCACGCCATCACTTCGGCGCACTCGCTGCTGTCGGCGATGATCGACAATCACGTCTACTGGGGCAATGCGCAGGACGTTGACGTTCGCCGCGTGGCGTGGCGTCGCGTCGTTGACATGAACGACCGTGCCCTGAGGCAGGTGACCCTGTCACTTGGAGGTGTGGCGAACGGATTCCCGCGAGAGGGCGGTTTTGACATCACGGTGGCTTCCGAGGTCATGGCGATCCTCTGCCTGGCCACGGATCTCAAGGATTTGCAGAAGCGCCTCGGCGACATGATCGTCGCCTATCGCCGCGATCGCTCACCGGTATTCTGCCGCGACATCAAGGCTGACGGCGCGATGACGGTGCTCCTGAAGGATGCGATGCAGCCGAATCTCGTGCAGACGCTGGAAAACAACCCGGCATTCGTTCACGGCGGGCCGTTCGCGAACATCGCTCATGGCTGCAACTCGGTCATCGCGACCACGACCGCTCTCAAGCTTGCGGACTACGTGGTGACGGAGGCGGGCTTTGGCGCGGACCTGGGCGCAGAGAAGTTCCTCAACATCAAGTGCCGCAAGGCCGGCCTCAAGCCCGCAGCGGTTGTCATCGTTGCTACCGTGCGCGCCCTGAAGATGAACGGCGGCGTGGAGCGGGGCGATCTCGGCAAGGAGAATGTCGAAGCCGTCAGCAAGGGGTGCGCCAACCTGGGCAGGCACCTCGAGAACATCAAGCAGTTTGGCGTTCCTGCCGTTGTCGCGATCAATCATTTCGTTGCGGACACCGATGCCGAAGTGCAGGAGGTGGTGAACTATGTGAAGGGGCACGGATCGGAAGCCGTGGTGTCCAGGCACTGGGCAGACGGCTCGAAAGGCTCGGCCGATTTGGCGCGGAAGGTTGTCGAGACAATCGATCAGAAAGAGACGCAGTACGCACCGCTTTATCCCGAAGAAATGTCCCTGTTCGAGAAGATCGAAACCGTCGCCAAGCGCATCTATCGTGCAGACGAGGTACTGGCCGACAAAAAGATCCGGGACCAGCTCAAGCTCTGGGAAGAGCAGGGCTATGGAAGCCTGCCGGTATGCATGGCGAAGACCCAGTATTCCTTCACGACCGATCCCAGCCGACGCGGCGCTCCGACTGGTCACAGCCTTCCGGTTCGGGAAGTGCGCCTTTCGGCCGGAGCAGGGTTCATTGTCGTGATCTGCGGCGAGATCATGACGATGCCTGGCCTGCCGCGCGTCCCGGCTGCCGAGTCCATTTGCCTCAACGATGCAGGAGAGATCGAGGGCCTGTTCTAGAATCCCCGGTTCAGCGTGAATCACTTGGGGTGACGCATGGAGGCACCAGCATAAGGGGAAAACTGCCATCGCGGATACTCTCGCAAGACCCTTCACAGGATGCGCTGCGATGAATGTCGGGCGAAGGGCATACCTTTCGGCTCCGGCGTGATCGAGGAAGGCAAAATTGGTGATCAGTCCTCATGACCGTGCGCCGCTTGATAACAAGATCATTCTGATTGCGTGCGAGGCAAATCCGAAATGGCTTCGGCAAGCTGACCCTCCAGACCTTCAAATGCTAGATCGTTCAGGAATTGCCGTCTCCAGAGCAGTCTCTGATCGGCAAATCCCAGATTTGCGTCGTCGCACGTCGTTTGCCATTTGGCGGCGATAACCGAGATCTGCTTCCGCATGATCGCCAAGGCGCGCTCCTCCGAGATGAGAAACTTGTTGGCGCATGCGAGACAAATCGACAGCTGGCTGCGTCGGTCGCTGCCTCGGATTTGCATCGCTTGGGAGGCCTCGCGGCCAACCCGGTACTGTGGACAAATGTCATAGGCCGGCGTGAGAGTCAGGCTGTCCCCGTCCCAAAAGGCGGCATGGTTGCGGGCATGGTCATCCGTGTTGCCGACGAGGATGTTGAAAGTCATGCGTGCAAAGAGTTCCTCCAAGGTCTTCGCAGGTGCGGCAAAGCGTGCCCGGATGATATCGCAGAGCGCTTCGTAGGATGCGTGGGCGGCGAAGCGCTCGTCGAGGCCAAGGAGGGTCAAAGCAGAAACCATTGCGCGCCGCGTCCACCCGCACTCTGTCGGCTCTCGATCGAAGCGGCGGATCAGCAGGACATCCTTGTTCATCGCTCTGACGAGCTTCACAGGCGCAACGTTCAATCCGGCGAAGCTCGCGAGCTTCATGGCAATGAACTCGGCTTTGACAACACTGAAGATGTCGGTCGACGAGGAGAACTTGGCGACATACTTCTTGTCTCCTTCTCGGATTAGCGCCTTCGGTCTCGCCCCCCCAATGGCTGTGCCGTGTTGCAATGCCTCGGCCAGGTCGGGAGCCAGGGGCAAGCCCCTGTCCACCAAGTCAGCCGACTCCAGCAGTCGTTCGAGTGTTTCGTTGTCGTCTGCGCGGGGAATGTACTCCCGTGGCGAACCTTGGAAGTCGAGCGCCCCGGTGCGGTCGGAACCGGAGCGGAGCATGAAGGTGAGTTCGTCGAGTTCGGCAATCGCGTTCGCCTCCATATGGCCGCCAGCGAGGCGGTGGGCGATGACACGACGGCCCCATGCGTCCGGTGTGGCATCGCGCAGGGAGCTGGCGATATTGAGCGGCGGTTGCGGAACGACGGCGCCAGTGCCTAGGGGCAGCTCGGGCGCATAGATTGGGATCGCGTCGTCTCTTGCCAGATAGGAGCGGCCGTAGGTGAAGACGAAGTGATCACTTTCCGGGTAGATGCGGCCTGCTACCACCGGCCTGGTCTTTCCAGGCAGCCATATCCAGACGAAAGCCTCGCTGGGCCGAGAGGCGTTAGAAGTCATCGTCGACCTCGTTTGGGGGCTTTCGGATCGAACGCGGCATCAGGGCGAGCTTGTCTTCGGTTCGCTCTATCTCCGGGACAAGCGTCGTCGTCTCCGGCACGAATAGATCGACCCCGGCAATTGTGGCGGCTTCCAGCGCCAGGCCGATCGCGACCGAAGGGTTGCCCTTCTCGATGAGCTGCAATGTGCTTCTGGCAACCCCGATACGGGAGGCCAGATCGCGTTCGGACATGCGCCGCCGCTTTCGGGCGAGCCTGATCTGCTTCCCTAGGAGGAGCAATGCTTCTTCGGTAAGGGGCGAGTAGGTGCGCGGCGTGCTTGGCATGGCAACATTTTGACTGATAATTCGGTCTCAAAGATGTTTATGATCATAATATCAGTCAATATAAGATCTGCTCGACATTGTAAATCCCCTCTAGGTCACGCTCCAGGGCTTTCCCACGCTTGATTTCGTTTGATTCTGCTTGACGCCGGGCATGCAT
>VYCX01000408.1:5172-6173 GCA_009843725.1 Boseongicola sp. SB0675_bin_26 | reverse complement strand
CGAAGTCCGCAGGGGCCATTCTTGACTTCCTTGTCTTGCGGGCTGAAGAGCGGATGCGCCGACGACAGGAAAAGGAAACGGCGCGCAAGAGCGCGACCAGGAAGCTCCGTCTTCCCGGCAAGCTGACAGACTGCACGGCCAAGTCTCGCGACGGCACGGAGATTTTCCTCGTTGAGGGTGATTCCGCCGGCGGTTCCGCCAAGGCCGCCCGCAACCGGGAGTTCCAGGCGCTCCTGCCACTCCGCGGCAAGGTCCTGAACGTGCTCGGGGCGGCATCGGCAAAGCTCATGCAGAACCAGGAGATCAGCGATCTCTGCGAGGCCCTGGGATGCAGCATGGGGGCCCGCTTCGATGTCGACGACCTGCGCTACGACAAGGTCATCATCATGACTGACGCCGATGTGGACGGAGCCCACATCTCATCGCTCCTCATGACGTTCTTCTACACCCAGATGCGGCCGTTGGTCGACAAGGGGCACCTCTACCTTGCCTGTCCGCCGCTGTACCGGCTGACCCAAGGAGCCAATCGCGCCTATGTGGCCAACGATGCCGAAAAGGAGCGCGTTCTTGCCGAAGGATTGGGCGGCAAGGGCAAGATCGATGTGCAGCGGTTCAAGGGCTTGGGCGAAATGGATGCCAAGGACCTCAAGGAGACCACGATGGATCCGGCGTCGCGCACGCTGATCCGGGTCACGACCGACGAGGACGTGCCCGGAGAGACCGGAGATCTGGTCGAGCGTCTGATGGGGAAGAAGCCGGAGTTGCGGTTCCAGTACATCCAGGAGAACGCGCGGTTCGTGGAAGAGCTGGACGTTTGACGGTGAGAAAGGGGCGTCAGCACGCCTGATTGACCCGAGGCCGCTCGTCAGACATGGCCCGGGGATCGCGGATCAGCGGAGCTTCCCGTCTTCCAGTCGCACGATCCGGTCCATGATCGACGCAAGCTCCCGGTTGTGAGTCGCGATGACGGCTGCCAGGCCGGTTTCCCTTACCAGTTCCAT
>VYCX01000408.1:0-5162 GCA_009843725.1 Boseongicola sp. SB0675_bin_26 | reverse complement strand
TTGCGAGGTTGCCGGATCCAGGTTGCCGGTGGGTTCGTCGGCCAGCAGCACCCTTGGGCCGTTCGCCAATGCGCGGCAGAAGGCGACCCGCTGCTGCTCGCCGCCCGAGAGCGCGGCGGGTCGGTGCTCGACACGTTCGCCCAAGCCCACTCGCGTGAGCAGCTCCTCGGCCCGTGCCCTTGCGTCCGTCGCGGGCACTGCATTGGCGAGTTGTGGCAGGACGACGTTCTCGAGGGCCGAGAACTCGGGCAGGAGATGATGAAACTGGTATACGAAGCCGATGTCCTGTCGCCTCGCGGCAGTGCGCGCGGCTTCGCCTGCCTGTGTCATGTCGGCGCCATCAACGGAAACTGTTCCGGCGTCGCAGGAATCGAGAAGTCCGGCAACATGCAGCAGCGTGGACTTGCCGGCGCCGGAGGGTGCCACGAGGGCTACGACCTCTCCCGCCGCAAGCGACAGGTCGGCGCCGTCGAGCACAGTCAGTGCATTCGGCTTGCCTGGGTTGTACGTCTTCTTGACGCCTTGCAGCGTCAGCACGTCACTCATAGCGGAGAGCCTCGACCGGGTTCATTCGGGCGGCTCGCCGCGCGGGGAAAAGCGTTATGCCCCACGAAAGCGCCAGCGAAAGCCCGACGGCCGCGAGCACGTCGCTCAGTTCGAGCTTTGCCGGCAGGCGGTAGATGCCGCGCACCGAGGCTTCCCAGACCTCGCCGCCCGTGACTCCGTTCACGAACGCGAGGATGGGGTCGAAATAGATTGCGAACAGACAGCCGAGAATGACGCCGAAGAGCGTCCCGAGCGTGCCAATGAGCGCACCCGTCAGAAAGAACACCCTCATGACGGCACCCTGGGTCAGCCCGATCGTTCGAAGGATGCCTATGTCCCGGCCCTTGTTCTTGACGAGCATGACGAGCCCGCTGATGATGTTCATGGACGCGATGAGGACAAGGACGCTCATCAGCACGAACATCACCGTGTCCTCGACTTCAAGCGCCCTGAGGAAGCCGCCTGCAGAGTCCTTCCATGTCCAGACCAGTGCCCGCTCGCCCCCGGCTTCCCGAAGCCGCGGTGCCACGGCATCGATGGACTCCGGCTCGACGACGTTCACCTCCAGTTCGTCCGCCACACCCTCCCGGTTGAAATAGGCCTGGGCTTCTGCGAACGGCAGGTAGGCGCGCGTTCGGTCGATGTCGTAGCGCCCCGATCTGAAGATGTAGACGACCTCGTACTCGTTCACGCGCGGGCTTGTGCCGAATGGACTCTTCACGCCTTCGGGATTGATGAGGCGAACGACGTCTCCGACGGTCACGCCGAGCGATCGCGCCGCCTCCTGCCCGATTGCGACGCCCGTGTCGAAATCCTCGATCATGCCTAGAGCGGCATCTGGATCCGCGATGCGCGGAATCTGTTCAAGATCCTGCCTTGCGATGCCAAAGACGTCCATGCCGCTGGTCTTGCCGCGGTGCACCGCCATCACCTGACCCCTGACCAGCGGTGCCACGCGGGTGACTCCCTCGACTGCGCTGAGCCGCCCGGCCCAGTCCGCATAGTCCGGTATCACGTCCGTGACGTTGCCGCTTTCGGTCACGTAGCTTCTGGAATAGACGGTGACGTGCGCATTGGCGCCGAGAATGGTCGAGACGAATTCGTCGCGAAAGCCCGAGCGCACGGCAAGGGTGATGATGAGTGCCGCGACGGCAAGCGTGATCCCGATCAGGCTGATCCAGGTCATGATGCTTACCCCGCCCTCGGCCCGCTTTGCGCGAAGGTACCGCCAGGCGATCAGGAATTCATAGGCTGCGAACGGCGTTGGGGATGCCATGTCTGCTCCGATTTGCGCCACTCAATGGCGGGGCAGGGGCGCGGGGTCAATCCGTTTCATGGACGCATCACGGTGACCGTGCATGTCGATCGACTGGGTTCACGGGAGATTCTGCCTTCCGAAGTCGCATCGCGGCCTGACGGCAGCCACCCGTGCGCTGATCGCGTCCCTGCTGTGCAGGGGCGTAGCTTTTCCATGCGCGGGTTTTCCGGTTCGCGGGGGTCTGGCGGATTTTCGCGTCGCCGGACCGGGAAAAACCACGGCATTGTCCTTGAAATTTGGCAAACATTGACAAATTCTGGCGTGGGCAAGCCGTGCACATGCGAGCCCTGACGCAGAAATTTGCAAGAATCGTTTAAGAAATTTTTCATAATACGGTGGGATAGACCATGCGTGAATCTGGGACGCTGTTTCAACGATTCTGCTTTGCGCAGGCCTCTTTTGAAAGTTCGCGCCATGTTTACCGGCGCGAGCATGGACCTGGCCAGGTGCGCCGTTTCTTTAACACCAGCTTCACCGCGTTTGAACTGCGTCGGTACATGATGAACTTCTACTTCATCAAGGGCAGCTTCACCATCTCGGAGCTTGTGGAAGTCTCTGAATTTAGTCGTCCAACCGTTACTTCCACGGTGCATGAAGCCTTGGAACTCGGCTATTTGGAGGAGCTGTCAGCCACGGGCGACCGCCGTCGCCGCGATTTTCGCCCGACCGAGCCGATGCTGGAGGCTTGGCGCAATTATTGCAACGCGCTTCTCGCAAACCCCGAGTTCTCCCGTGTGCTGAAGCTCGCCCAGGCGCTGATGTCGATGCGCGAGCTTGAGGCTCAGCCACCAGGTAAAGATATGTAAAATGTTTTAGGCTATTTTGTTGTCACTCTCTGTGCTGCAATTGAGCAACAGCGGATGCCGGAGCATCTCTGCCACTCCATGGCGCCGTCTGATGAATTCCTTGCCCAAAGGGCATCACGCGAATGTTGGATACGCCTGTGTTGCAGCTCATGTCCCACAAGGGCGGCCGCCTTGCGTATCGTGAAACGGGTGCAGGACACGCTCTTTTCCTGCTACATGGCATGAATGGCAGCAGTCAGAGCTGGGCCTACCTGTTTCAGGCGCTGGGGACTTCATTCCGCGTTGTCGCCTGGGATGCGCCAGGCTTTGGGGCGTCCGATGCATTCGGAGACGGCATCGAAGACTATGTTGAGGCGGCCAAGGCCCTGTTGACAGCGCTGAAGGTCAACGACGCAATTCTGGTCGGCCATTCGATGGGAGGCGTGGTTGCCACGCAATTGGCGGCTGATCGAGACACCTCAGCCGCGGGCCTTGTGCTGTCTTCGACGCATTTGGGCTTTGGCCGCCCCAAAGGGGAACCGCTGATGGCGCGGTACGGGACGAGAGTCGACCGCATCCGGTCCGAGGGAGTCAATGCAGCCTACGGTCTGGAACGTGCCAGGCGCAGCACGCCCGAAGGAACATCCCAAACCGTCATTCGGTTCCTGGCCGACATAGCAGCAGGCGCGCGAATCGAAGGAATCCGCGATGGCGGCCGCATGTGTCAGGAAACCGACAACACGAAAATCAGCCATGACGTGAACGTTCCCGTACTCATCTTGTCTGGTGGCGAAGACACCGTGATCTCGCCTGAAATGCACGCGCTGCTGGTCGCGGCCTTTCCGAAGGCACAGCATGTCGAATGCCCCAAGGCGGGTCACGCCTCTTACGCGGAATACCCAGACTTCTTCAACGAGCAGATCAAGGAATTCGCGACGAAAGCCCGGCGGTGAATCCGGGCCGTCATCATCAAGGAAACGACCGAAAACCGATGAAAGGGAAAAAGAAATGAGAAAGTTCATCTTTGGTCCAGAGGCTCTGCTGACCGCTGCGGCGACGAGTCTCGGGATTTTGGCTGGACCAGTGTCGGCAAGCGACCTGACAGTGGCTCTGGCGGCCGAACCCACATCCATGGACCCGCACTATCAGAATCTGACCATCAACAACTCGATGGCGACGCAGGTCTATGATGCGCTGGTCCTGCAGGATGTGAACCAGAACCTCGTCCCTGGGCTTGCCGCGTCTTGGGAACCGATCGACGAGCGCACCTGGGAGTTCAAGCTGCGCGCCGGTGTGACCTTTCACAATGGCGCGGCATTCACCGCAGAAGATGTGATCGCCACGATGCAGCGCGCAGCGAACGTGCCCAACAGCCCGTCCAGTTTCGCCACCTTCATCAAGGGCAAGACCTTCGATGTTGTCGATGACCTGACCCTGCGGGTCTCGACCGAGAAGCCTTACCCCTTCACGCCGAACGACATGTCGCGGATTTCGATCATCGACTCGGCGTTCGTCGACGCCACGACTGAGGACTTCAACACCGGCGTCGCCTCGTACGGGACGGGCCCGTTCACCTTCACCAAATGGCTGCCCGGTGACGTGATCGAATTGTCGCGCAATGACGGCTATTGGGGGGCGGCAGTGGATTGGGACAATGTCGTCATTAGCCCAATTGGCGACGGCACAACCAGGGCAGCCGCGCTCATCGCCGGTGACGTGGATTTCATCGAGAGGGTCGCACCCGCTGACTTGCCCACTTTGGAAAGCCGCGATGGGCTGTCGGTCTTCAAGTCGGTGTCCAACCGTCTGCTCTACATGACGTTGCACATGACCGATGATCCGATCAAACCCTATGCCACCGATCATGAAGGCAATCCGATTGCCTCGCCGTTTCGGGACGTTCGCGCGCGCGAAGCCGTGTCTCTGGCGATCAATCGCCAGGCCATTGCGGATCGTGTGATGGACGGGCTGTCCGCACCTGCGGGCCAGTTTTCGCCGGAGGGTTACATTGGCTACTCCGCCAATCTCGAACCGGATGCTCATGATCCGGACCGCGCAAAGGAATTGCTGGCCGAAGCAGGCTATGGCGACGGGTTCAAGCTCACCATCCATGGGCCAGCCGGTCGCTATTCCAACGACACGCGGATTCTCGAAGCGATCGCGCAGATGCTGTCGCGCATCGGCATCGACACCGATGTCGAGACCATGCCCGCCTCGGTCTTCTTCAAGCGCTTCTCGCGCGGAGGGCCGGGTGACACGCCTGAGTTCACAGCTGCCATGTCCGGTTATGCAAATGGCTCGGGTGAGCCTTCGCACCCGCTGCGGATTTTCATTCACACCAAGCAGAGAGAGCGCGGATATGGGCCGGGCAACCGCAACGGTTACAGCAACCCGGAAGTCGACAAGCTGATCGAAGATGGTCGATCGTCGATGGACATTGCCATGGGTGAAATGGCTTTCATTCAGGCGACCGACATCGCGATGCGGGAATATGCGTTGGTTCCGCTCCATCA
>VYCX01000357.1 GCA_009843725.1 Boseongicola sp. SB0675_bin_26 | reverse complement strand
CGGGCCAAAGAACGCGTTCTGGATAGAGTTCCATCCGGTCGACGGCGTCGAAGAGCAGCTTCCCCCAGGTCGGAAAGTCCGGAGGAAACCCGAATCCGAGAAACGAGAGCGCGCTCTCGGTGATGATTGCCGTAGCGATGCCGAGCGTGGCTGACACCATGATCGGCGACATCACGTTTGGCAGGAGGTGGCGGGTTATCATTTTCGGCGGGGAAGTTCCGATCGAACGGGCCGCAAGGACGAATTCGCGTTCCTTGAGGGCCAGAACGTCGCCTCTGACGATTCGTGCCGTCTGCATCCAGGATGTGGCACCTACAAGCACGACGATAAGCATGAAAGTGCCGCCTTCGGGTCCGAACAAGCCCGACAGCCGGTCGCGGAAGAGCAGGACCGCGACCAGGAGAAGCGGCAGGAGAGGCAGGGCGAGAAAGAGATCGGTGAACCGCATGAGGATCCCGTCAAGGGCGCGGAAGTAACCCGCCAGCACGCCGATCAGCGTGCCGACGAACACGGAAAGAAGCATGGCGGCAAGACCCACGGCAAGCGATACGCGCCCGCCGGCCAGCAGTCGGCCAAGAGTGTCACGACCAAGGTTGTCGGTGCCAAGGGGATGCGTCCAGCTGACCTTGGCCGATGATTCCCAGAGCGCCACGTAGATCGGCCGCGTATCGCGAAGCTCCAGGAAATCGCGGCCGGTGGGAACGAACTTGGGGTCGTTCCAATAGGCCCAGGGCCCGGCGATGGTCATCAGGATGATGCAGAGAAAGACGGCTCCGCCCCACATCGCGCCACGGTGGCGCTTGAACTGGTCCCATATGTCCGCCCATTGGGAGCGGGGTGTGGTGACGAGTTCCGCCTGTTCCGCGGGGTGGTGCGAGTCAGTCATAGCGGATCCTCGGGTCGAGAATGCCGTAGAGTATGTCGGCGACGAGGTTGAACAGCACGATCAGCACCGCGAAGATGAAGGTCAGTGTCTGCACCATCGGCAGGTCGTTGGCCTGGATTGCGGTGATCAGCAGATGGCCGATGCCGTTTACCTTGAATATCTGCTCAGTGATGATGGCGCCCCCGAAGATGGCCGGAACGCCAAGCGCAATGACGGTGACGACCGGGATCAGGGAATTGCGGAGGACATGCACCAAGACCACGGTCTTCTCGCCAAGGCCCTTTGCGCGCGCCGTGCGCACGTAGTCCTGATTGAGATTGTCGAGCATGGAAGCCCGCATGAAACGCGCGAGCTGGGAGGTGATCTGAAGGGCAAGCACCATGACGGGCATGATCATCTGCTTGAGCTGGAAGACGAAGCTCTCCCAGTCGCTGACCTTGTGGGTCGTGTCGTAGATCGAGGGGAACCAGCCCAGCCAGACTGAGAAAATCACGATCACCAGAACGCCCGAGAAGAAGGGCGGGACAGAGAATCCCACCATGGCGACGAAGGTGCCGGCGTTGTCGAACCAGGAATACTGCCGGTAGGCCGAGTAGATGCCGATCGGGAGCGCGATGAGGATGGCCACGACATAGGCGACGCCCACGACCCAAAGGGTCTGGGGCAGTCGCTGGATGACGATGTCCATGACGGGTGAGCGTGTCTGCCACGAGATCACGCGCTGCTGGCCTTCGCCCAGGGACGTGCCGAAGGCAGCGTCGACGAAGTGAAGAGGTTCGACCGCGAAGAACTGGTAGAGCCATTTCGGGAAGGCAACGTACCACGGCTGTCCCACGCCGAGGGCCTCGCGCATCCTTTCCTTGACATCGGGCGGAACCGTCAGCGGCACCTGCGCCATCGGGTCGCCGGGCGCAAGCTTCAGGAGAAGGAAGATGACGAGGCTGATGAACAGCAACGTCGGCACGCTCAGGAGCAGGCGTCGGATCGTGTAGGTCAGCATGGCTGCGGCCGAGCTGGAGGGGCGGGACAGGCCCGCCCCGTCGCCCGTGTCAATTTCCGATCCTGTACCAGTCGGAAATGTTCCACAATTCGCTGTCCCAGACGTTCAGCCTGATGCCGCCAAGGCTGTTGGCATGCGCCGAAAGGCGGCCCCGGTGGACAAGCGGGATCATCATGCCGTTCTCGATGCCCATGTCATTCAGCTGGGCCGCGATCTCGCCGCGCCGACCGACGTCTGCGGTCTTCGAGAGTTCTGCATGGAGCGCGTCGTATTCCTCCATGCAGAACCGCGAGATGTTCTCGCCCTGCCATTGCGTTCCAGGCGAAGGCGCCTTGTCGCAAAGCCCGTTGCCAAGATAGGCCTGCGGGTCGGTGCCGTTGAAGGTGTTGGCGTACATCTCGACATCGGCGTAGAACTTCTGGAACGTGTCGGGAGAGCCCGGATCGCCGCCGAAGAACACGGATGCGTTGATGTTCCGCAGCTCGGTCTCGATGCCGATTTCGGCCCACCATTGCTTGATCAGCGCCTGGAAGTCCTGGCGCACGGCGTTGGTCGACGTCTGGTAGAGTATGCTGAGCGGGACGCCGTCCTTTTCTCTCACGCCATCGCCGTCGGTGTCCACGATGCCGGCCGCATCAAGAAGTGCGTTGGCCCCGGCAATGTCCTGCGTCGAGCAGTCGAAGGTCGTGGATGCGTAGATCTGCGGCACCGGCACCCAGTTGCACGTCACGCGACCGGCCTGGCCATAGCCGATGTCAACCAGGAGCGGCCGGTCGATGGCCATCGACATGGCCTTGTAGACTGCCGGATCTTGAAGGAAGGGATGTGGGCGCACGACCGAGCGCTCGTCCGGCCCGAGTCCGGGATCGGGATTGGTGTTGTTCAGCATCAGGCGCTCGACGAGCGGACCGAATCCGGCCACCGGAGTGCCCATGCCGCCTTCCTGCATCTTCGCGATGACGTCGGGCGCGAGCTGGAGGTTCCAGGCATAGTCGAACTCGCCGGTTTCCATGACGGCACGCCCGGCCGCCGTTGCGTCGCCGCCGCCCTTGAACGTCACCGTGGCGAACGCGGGCTTGCCTTCGACCCGGTAGTTCTCGTTTGCAGCGAAGGAAATTACGTCGTTCGGCTTGAACTCGGTAACGACAAAGGGGCCCGTGCCGATCGGATTGAAGTTTGCTTCGGTGCATTCCGGCGCTTTCGCGCCAAGGCAATCCGCAAACTGCGCTGCCTGGATGACCGGGGCTTCGCCGCCGACGAAGGGCCCGTAGGGGTTGGGCGTGGGCTTGTCGAACGTGACGACCACGGTAAGCGCGTCCGGCGTTTCGACGCTGACGACGCCTTCGTATTTCGTTGCCTGGGCGCATCCGCCCTCGGGATGCGTGCAGTAGTCGTAAGTGAACTTGGCGTCAGCGGACGTGAACGGCGTGCCGTCGGACCAGACAAGGCCTTCGGTGATTTTCCAGGTGATCTGGGTCAGGTCCTGGCTCACGCCGCCATTCGCGACCGTCGGAATCTCGTCGACCAGCCACGGCGTCAGGTTGCCGTTTTCGTCGTAGCGCGCGAGAGGCTCGATCACGAGCGAGGCGCTTTCGACGTCCTTTGTGCCACCGGACAGGTACGGGTTCAGGATCGATGGCGCCTGCCAGTAGATGATCTTGACTTCGCCATCACGTCCGCGCGGACCTTCGTGGTCAGAGGCAAATGCCATTGATGCAAGTGCCGCCGCCGCGGCCCCGACAAGGGGCCTGGTAACGAATCTCATTGTCTTACTCCATTTGGTTTCCATGTTCCGTTTCCTGTCCGGAATCGGAGGATCGATTCGGGCCGGAATTTCTGCAGGTTACTACAGAGTGCACGCGCTCCAACTCTTTTCTTGAAATTCAGGCGGGACGGACATGGGAGGCGGATTTGCGACGCGCGCGATCATCGGGATGCGGGAAGCGCTGATTGCGACCAAACCGGCGCCCTCCGAAGCGTCGTGCCCTTTGGGCGCCAAGAGACGATTGCGCGTGACCTTGGGACGGCAAACGCATCCGTTGGTTGGCAAGGGCCCCGATGCCGGCTGCGGGTGATTCCTGGCGCGTTTCGTTTGACACCTTTCGTCGGTGGGGTTTAGCGTTTCGCAGTCGCATGCTTCCGAGGATGCCCATGCTTGACCAACCGCTCGCCTCGCTGAGAAAGCTGCGCGTCGAATTTCAGACAAGGGACGGCCCGGTTCTGGGCGTTGAGGATGTCAGTTTCGACATTCAGCCTGGCGAGACCCTCTGCGTCGTCGGTGAATCCGGATCCGGCAAGTCCGTGTCGTCCCTTGCGCTCGTTCGCCTGGTGGAATTCGGGGGTGGCGAGATCGCGAGCGGCGAACTCCTGTTCGACCGGGGTGCGGATGGCGGCGTCGTCGACGTTTCAAGGGCCGACGACGCTCTGATGCGGACAATCCGGGGCAACGAGATAGGCATCATTTTCCAGGAACCGATGACGTCCCTCAATCCGGTGTTCACGGTCGGGCGACAGTTGACCGAGGGATTGCGCGTTCACACGGGAATGACCCGGGAGCAGGCGACGGAGCATGCGCTGGAACTTCTGCGCCGCGTGCGCATTCCGGAGGTCGAACGGCGACTGAAGCAGTATCCGCATGAACTTTCCGGGGGCATGCGGCAACGCGTCGTGATCGCCATGGCGCTGGCCTGCGAGCCCAGGCTGCTGATCGCGGACGAGCCGACAACCGCGCTCGACGTGACCATTCAGGCGGAAATCCTGGCCCTGATTGACCGCTTGAAGCGCGAGACCGGGACGTCTGTGCTCTTCATCACGCATGACATGGCCGTCGTTGCGCAAATGGCGGACCGGGTCGTGGTCATGTTCCGTGGCAGGAAGGTGGAGGAGGGGCCGGTCCGCCAGATTTTCGAGGACCCGCGGCATGAATACACCAAGTCGCTGCTCGCGGCGGTGCCGAAACTGGGGGAAATGCGGGGCAAGCCGGCGCCGGAACCCATGCGGCTGATGGGCGATCAGCATCGCGGTCCCGCGGTGCCGGCGGCAGCGGAAGGCAAACTGCTCCTCGACGTGAAGAACCTTGTCACCCGCTTTCCCGTGTCCGGTGGATTCCTGCGCCGGACCGTCGCCTGCGTGCATGCCGTCGAGGACGTGTCGTTCCAGGTAAAGGCCGGGCAGACACTGAGCCTCGTTGGCGAGTCTGGCTGCGGCAAGTCCTCCTGCGGCCGGTCGGTGCTCAGGCTGGTCGAACCGGTTTCGGGCGAGGTCTGGCTGGGCGGACGAAACGTTCTGGAAATGGATGCAGGGGAGCTGCGTCTCGCGCGGCGCGACATGCAGATGGTGTTTCAGGATCCGTTCGCATCGCTGAATCCGCAGATGAAGCTCTCTGACCAGATCGCCGAGCCGTTGCTGAACTACGGTGCGGGTGATGCATCGGAACGGGCCGACCGGGTTGCCAGGCTTCTCGACCGGGTGCACCTGCCAAGGAGCTTCATGAGCCGGTATCCGCATGAACTTTCGGGCGGGCAGCGGCAGCGGATTGCGATCGCACGGGCCCTGTCCCTCAATCCCAAGCTCATCGTTGCCGATGAAGCCGTAAGCGCGCTGGACGTGAGCGTGCAGGCGCAGGTTCTCAATCTCCTGATGGAGCTGCAGGCGGAACTTGGCATCTCGATGCTGTTCATCAGCCACGACATGGCGGTCGTCGAACGGGTGAGTCACATGGTGGGGGTGATGTACTTGGGGCGGATCGTCGAGATCGGGCCGCGGCCGGCGATATTCGAGGATCCGCGGCACGAATACACGAAGTCGCTGCTTGCGGCCGTGCCGGTCGCCGATCCCGCGCGGCGCAATGACGGGAAGGACCTGAACTTCAAGCCGATCCCGTCGCCAATCTTTCCTGTCGGGCACGAGCCCGGCCCGTCGGTCTATGAAGAGGTGGCATCAGGACACTTCGTGCTCGCGTCATGACGTTGTCTGCCCGCCAGATTCTCGACCAGCTGGTGTCGTTTCCGACGGTCAGCCGGGACACGAACCTGCCTCTCATCGACTGGATCGAGAGCTACCTGGCCGCCCTCGGCATCAAGGCGCACCGCATGCCGAAGCGTGGCGATCCGTCCAAGGAGGCGATCTTCTGCAGCGTGGGTCCGCACGTCGCGGGTGGCGTGGTGCTTTCGGGGCATACCGACGTTGTGCCGGTCGAGGGACAGGACTGGAATTCGGATCCATGGGCGGTGAGCGAGCGGGACGGCCGGCTCTACGGGCGTGGAACCTGCGACATGAAAGGGTTTGACGCCCTGGC
>VYCX01000034.1 GCA_009843725.1 Boseongicola sp. SB0675_bin_26 | reverse complement strand
TTCGCAAACGGAACATCATGGAATCAAAAAGTGAACCATACGAGAATCGCGCCCGCCTCTTTGGGATCTGTTGCATCGCGTGCGAAAGACCACTAGGAGACGAAACGGAGGGGATGCGCGACGTCGTCCCGGGAGTCATACCGACGGAGTGCCGCGGACGATGGAAAGCAGCGAGAACGGTCCAGTCTCCGCTCACAGCCATCTGCCGACCGACCCGGAACTGCGCGTGAAGGCCTTGGAGGAAGTCCTTGTGCGCAAGGGGCTGGTCGAGCCGGCGGCCCTGGACGCGATCATCGACATGTACCAGAACCGGATCGGCCCCCGGAACGGCGCACGCGTCGTGGCGCGGGCATGGTCCGACCCTGATTTCCGGAACGCCTTGCTCGCGGACGCCTCGGACGCAATTGCCGGGATGGGCTATGTGGGGCGTCAGGGCGAGCACATCACTGCCGTCGAGAACACGCCGGACACGCACAACATCGTCGTTTGCACGCTCTGCTCTTGCTATCCTTGGCCGCTTCTTGGCATTCCGCCCGGCTGGTACAAGTCCGACGAATATCGCGCCCGCGCGGTTCGCGAGCCGCGCAAGGTGCTCGCGGAATTCGGCGTGACGCTTCCCAAGGGCAAGGCCGTTCGCGTCTGGGATTCGACTGCCGAGATGCGCTACATCGTCATTCCCGAACGCCCGCCCGGCAGCATGGGACTGGATCAGGAAGCGCTTGCCGAACTGGTTACCCGCGACAGCATGATCGGGACTGGCATGCCGATGGAACCGCAGCGGTGACCCGCGTTCACGACATGGGGGGCCGGTTCGGCTACGGAGCTGTCCTGCCGGATCCTGATGGAACCGCCTTTGAGGAGTCCTGGCATGCGCGCGCACTTGCCCTGACGCTCGCGGCCGGGGCCTTGGGCTGCTGGAACATAGACATGTCTCGACATGCGCGCGAGCGGCTGCATCCGCGGGAGCACGCGCGGCTTTCCTACTTCGAAAAGTGGCTGGCAGCACTGACGAATCTCCTTGTGGAGACCGGGGTTCTGGAAATCGGCGACCTGCTGCATTGCGCCGGTGACCAGACTTCCCAAGCACTGTCCTCACACGCGCTGAAGGCAGAAGATGTCAACGCTCTTCTTTGCCGCGGGTCGCCGACAACTCGGGACTGTCAGGGATTGGCACGATTTTCCGTCGGAGATTCGGTCCGCGCGCATCGCCTGGCGGAGAACAGGTTGGTGCCGGGCGGCCACACACGGCTGCCGGCCTATGCGGCGGGAGCCTGCGGACGCGTGCTCCGTCATCACGGCTGTCACGTTTTCCCCGACAGCAACGCACACGGTCTCGGAGAGGCGCCACAGCCACTCTACGCGGTCACGTTCCCGGCGGCAGAACTTTGGGCCAACCCCGAGCATCCGCACGACGAGGTCGTTCTGGATCTCTGGGAATCCTATCTCGAGCCAATGCAATGACACCGGGTTCCGAGCCGGCTTTCGACGCACCGTGGCACGCACGCGTGTTCGCGCTCGCCGTCGCGGAGAACGAGGCAGATCGACTTTCCTGGCCCGGCTGGACCGCACGGCTCGCAACGACCCTGCGCAATTGCGGGCTCTCCCAGTCACTGGACGGTGGGGACGACTACTTTCTCGCGTGGCTTGACACTCTTGAATCGATCCTGGTCGAAGAAGGCAGGATCGAGCACGGCGAAATTGAGCTCGCAACGGCTGAACTGGCCAAAGCCCATGCACTTGCTCCGCATGAACCAATGAGCGTCCAGCATGCCGCAAACTCCGATTGACGCATTGGCGACAAAGTTGCCCGCCGCAGAGACGCGTGGCGCTGACTGGACCAACGCGATTTTTCGCCATTGAAGCTCCGCGCATCTGGTGACCACAGGTAGACTGCGGGTCTGGCGGTGACGATGCGCAAGCGTCAGACGCGTGGCCGACATGATCCGCTGCTTCTGCCTGGAGGGACCAGGCGTCACGGACAGACAATGTCGTTTCCGATCGCAAAAGCCATGAGCGCCAGCAAAAGCATCAGCCCGCCCGTCATCAAGAGCTTCGTCAGCCTGTCACTTGGCGGCCGGCCCGTCACGGCTTCCCACGCGTGAAAGACGAGATGGCCGCCGTCCAGCACCGGAATCGGAAAGAGATTGATGAGCCCGATCGCCGTGGAAAGCAGCGCGATGAACCAGACGAAAGTGAACCAGCCCTGGCTCGCGGCCTGCCCGGAAACCTCGGCGATCCCGATCGGGCCGGAGAGATTGCAGGTCGAAATGTCGCCGACAACCATGTGGTAGACACCTGAAAGCGACGAGCGGATGATGAACTGGACCTGGTCCAGCCCGTATGAGAACGCCTCGCCCGGCATCGGAGTCACGATGGCCGGCTCGAACGCGAGTGCACCCGTCACGCCGATCAGCCAGCGCGTCTCGAAACCACCGTCTGGCGTTGGAAGGTCGAACTTGGTCGGCGTCAAGTTCACCGAGCGGTTGCCTCGGCCTTCACGCCAGACTTCAAGCGTCACCGACCGGCCATCTGACGCGGTGACCGCTTGGCGAAGCGCGCTGAAGTCGTGAATCTCCATGCCATTCACGGATACAATGACGTCGCCCGGCGTCAGGCCTGCATTGGCGGCTGCAGAAGCCGGGGTCGTCGCGGAAACAATCGGAGGGAAAAGCCACGGACCCGCGACGTCGAGTTCCCGACCGTCCCGCAGAACCGTGTATGTCAGTTCCGGCGCAGTCTCGAGATCGGCAGAAATCTCGCCGAAGCTGCCCGCCCCTGGCACCTTGGCGCCATTGACAGCCAGGATCACGTCGCCCCGACGCAGATCATGCGCTTCCATGTCGGGAAGCGGATGCAGGTCGTCAACGGTCACCGGGTCGGCCGCTACGCCGCGAAACATGAACAAGGCCGCAAACAGGACGAAGGAAAGCGCGAAATTGAACGCCGGCCCTGCCATGACCGTGATCGTGCGCGCCCAAAGCGGCGCACCATGCATTGAGGCCCGGCGCTCCTTCGCATCCAGGGACGCCATGGCTTCGCTGTCCGGACTCGACGCTGCATCCTGATCGCCAAGGAACTTGACGAATCCGCCGAGCGGCAGAATCGCGACCTGCCATCGCGTACCGTGCCTGTCGACACGGCTCGCCAGCACCGGCCCGAATCCCAAGGAAAAGACTTCCGCCCGAATGCCGCTCCAGCGACCGACTATGTAGTGGCCGAATTCATGGACGGCGATGATTATCGACAACGCCACAACAAACGCGACAATCGTGAACGCCAGGTTTCCAAAACTCGGTATGAGTGCTGCGATTTCCAAGGTGTACCGTCCTACCCGTCCATTGCGCCCATGGTTTCCTCGGCGCGTACACGCGCTGCCCGATCTGCCTCACGCACGGACTCGAGAGTCATCGTCGCCTTGGCGTGATCGTCCACTGAAATATTCTCGATCTCCCGTTCGACAACCCTTGCCATGTCCGTGAACCTGATCCGGCCCTCAATGAACCCGTCAAGCGCGGCCTCCTTGGAGCCATTGAAGGCGGCGCCGGCGTGTCCGCCTGCGGCCATGACCTCGCGGACCAGCACCAGCGCAGGATAGCGTCCGGGTTCCGGAGCCTGGAAATGCAACTGGCCGATGCTTGCCAGATCGAGCCGTTCCACCGGCAGATGCGACCGCTCGGGATGGTTCAGCGCATAGCCTATGGCATGGCGCATGTCTGGTGGCCCTACATGCGCCATGAGCGCGCCGTCCCGAAAGCCGACAAGCGCATGAACCAGGCTTTCGCGGTGGATCAGGACTTCGATCTGCTCCGATGAAAATCCAAAAAACTCCTTTGCTTCAATTAGTTCTAGAGCCTTATTAAACATGGATGCGCTGTCGATCGTGATCCGCTGTCCCATGGGCCAGTTCGGATGGCTCGCGGCCTGTTCCGGCGTTGCCTCAGAGAGCGCCTCGAGCGGCCAGTCGCGGAACGCGCCCCCCGACGCAGTGATTATCACGCGTTCAACCGCTTGCAGCTTCTCCCCGTTCAGCGCCTGGAAGATCGCCGAATGCTCGCTGTCGACGGGTATGATCCTTGCACCGTTGCGCCGGGCGGTGTCGATCATGAGCGGGCCGGCGGCAACCAGGCTCTCCTTGTTGGCGAGCGCAAGTGTCGCGCCCTGTTCGAGGGCGCGAAGTCCCGGTGGCAGGCCGGCGAAGCCGACGATGGCCGACATGATCCAGTCTGCCGGGCGCGCTGCCGCATCAATCAGGGCCTGCTCTCCTGCGGCAGCTTCCACGCCAGAGCCGCCCAGCGCGTCGCGAAGACTCCCGAGAAGGTCGTCACAAGCCGTGACGGCTATCTCTGCATTGAATTCCATCGCAGCGGCCGCGAGGCTCTTGATGTAGCGGCCGCCGGTGAGGGCCACAATCCGATACGCTTCCGGCTCTTGCCGGACTATCCCCAGCGTGTTTGCCCCGATCGAGCCCGTGGCGCCAAATATCGAGACCCGGCGCGTCATCCGATTCCGGGAGGGAACTCGACAACCTGCCCGGCAGCAAGCACGAACAGGGACGCTCCCAGCATCGAATCAAACCTGTCACACATGCCGCCATGACCGGGCAGCAGGCTTGAACTGTCCTTTACGTCCGCCCTGCGCTTGAGCGCGCTCTCCGCCACGTCGCCGGCCTGACCCGCGATTGCCACGAGAATCGAGATTGCGACCAACTCGGGACCGGCATTCGCAAGAAGCACGAAAGCCAGTCCCACAAGTGCCGCCCCTGCCCAGCCGGCAATGGTGCCTGACCACGTCTTTCCAGGACTGATGCCTGGCCAGAACTTGGGACCTCCAATCGCCTTTCCGGCGAAATACCCCGTGATGTCGGACACGATGACAACCAGGACAAGCCAGACAACCCAGACGAATCCGTGGTCATCTCGCTGCACGGCAAGCCCGTATCCCGCGACGAGAACCGCCGTGCTGTACAATGCATAGGTTGCGCGATTGCCCTTGAGCCATGCGAAGCCGACCACCGCCGGGGCAAGCAGCAATGGGAACGTGTACACGGCCTGGTGGGAGACGAGAAGCAGCAAGGCAAGACCGCCGACAAGGCCGCAGGCAACTGCAGTTTCCGTTGCGCCCGCCATGCGGGCGATCTCCCAGACCATCAGGCCGGCCACCAAGGCCACAAGCGCATGGAAAGCGTGACCGCCAAGCCACATGATGCAGAACCCGAGAATTGCAATGATGCCGCCTGTCACGAGGCGGCGGCTCAAGTCACCCCAATGCCTCTCGGCAAAGGTCATCCGGGCACGGTGCCGAATCTGCGTTCACGGGTCGAGAACGTGGCAAGGACCTGCTCCAACTCCTCTCTCGTGAAATCAGGCCAGAGCGTGTCCACGAACACATACTCGGAATATGCCGACTGCCAGAGCAGGAAGTTGGAAATCCGGGCTTCGCCGCTGGTACGGATGACCAGGTCGGGGTCCGGCAGCACGTACGTGTCAAGGAACCGCGCAAGCGTCTCTCCGTCAACGCTTTCCGGGTCAATGCGCCCAGCCTTGACCTCGCGGCAGAGCCGCTTGGTCGCACGTGCGACCTCGTCCCGCCCACCGTAGTTCAGCGCGACCGTCAGGTGCACGACGTCGTTGTCGCAGGTCAGGAGTTCCAGTTCGTCCATCAACGCAACGAGGGTCTCGTCGAGCTTGATCCGGTCGCCAATGAAGCGGATACGCACGCCGGAAGAGATCAGGGCCCTTGCTTCGTCCATCATGTAGCGGCGGAACAGCTTCATGAGACCCGAAACCTCGGCCTGGGTGCGCTTCCAGTTTTCTGTCGAGAAGGCAAAGATGGTCAGGTACCTGACCCCGAGTTCAGGGCATGCCTTGACGATTTCGCGCACGCGTTGCGCACCGGCATGGTGCCCGAACAGCCGCGGCTTGCCACGCGCCTGCGCCCAGCGTCCGTTCCCGTCCATGATGATGGCCACGTGCTTCGGACTGGCCTGCTCTTCATGCTTGCCCACAATCGGCTTTCCTGTCCCTGCTCGCACGTGCGGCCTCATACCTGCATTATTTCGTCTTGCTTGCTTTCCAGCGCTGCGTCGACTTTCTTGATCGCATTGTCGGTGGCTTCCTGCACGGCACTCTCCCAGAACTTCTGGTCGTCCTCGCCAAGCCCGTCAGCCTTGGCCTTCTTGACCTGGTCCATGCC
>VYCX01000202.1:4855-6193 GCA_009843725.1 Boseongicola sp. SB0675_bin_26 | reverse complement strand
GGAATGCAGGGTCTCGTGTTCCGTGCATCGTCGATGTTTCCTTCTTCCGTGTCGTGTCGAGGCTGTATCCGTGCCCGTCGCCGCGCTGGAGGATGCGGCGGTGCCGGTGAGTGACGCCCTGGACGGTGCCGCTGGCCGGCCGGACGTTGATCAATCCGCAGGCCCGAACCGCGATGCGTTGCGAATGGACGCCCTGCCTGTCGAGGACGAAGACGCGGCTCACGCCGCTCCCGGAGTCGCGCGAGCCTCTCCTGTGACGCAGGCCGGAGCCGGGCTCTCCTTGCACAAACTTACCGTCCGCGCTCCGGTTCGCCGCGTTTCGCGCCTGACCCGGCATGTCTTCAGTCAAACCTTGAAGAGCCTGGAGCGGAGAAAGCATCCCAGGAGCGGTCTTCGACGCATGGCTCGGGGCAGATCGGATGGTCGTCTCCTTTCTCGTGCTGGTCAGCATGGGCATTCGGGGCTCCGCCCCTCAAGCCCGTCCCTTCAGGGAGGGGTCGCTGACAGGCACTGTCTGGACAAGTCCCGCCTATCTAGGAATGTTACAGGAAAACGCAAGCGGATCACGGAACATGACGTTGACGTTGTCCATGATGACACGGACACCATGCAATGCAATCTGACCAATGGACCAAATCCCGAAGTCGAGGAGGAACGACACAATGATTGATCGCCGCACTTTTCTGGTTTCGCTTCCGGCCACGGGCCTGAGCTTTGGCCAGGCATGGGCCCAGAGTGCCCGTACCGGGATGTTCTCTGGCCGCTCGAACCACGACACGACAGGCACCGCCATCCTGGAAGGCAGGACACTGACTCTCGCCGACGATTTCGTTCTGGACCGTGCGCCCGATCCAATCGTGGGTCTTGGGCGCGATGGAAAATGGGATCCGAACACCTTTATGGGCGAGCTCATGCAGAAGCGGGGACGGCAGGTCTACACCTTGCCCGCCGGCATAAATGCGGCAGACTACAACGAGGCCTATATCTGGTGTCGCGCCGCGGACGTCCCGCTCGGAATCGCGCCACTGAGCTGAGTTCCGGCGCGCTGCAGCAGGTCCGCAAGCGCCCGGACGGCCAGAATCAAGGCAGCGGCAGGCGCAGCACGGCGTCGGCTACATGACTTCGACGGTCAGGTTGCCGTTGGTGTAGACACATATGTCTGCAGCGATCGCCATCGCCTTTCGCGCAATCTCTTCGGCACCCAGCTCGCTGTCCATCAGCGCCCGCGCCGCAGCGACCGCATAGTTTCCGCCCGAGCCGATGGCTGCAACGTCGTGCTCGGGTTCAAGCACGTCGCCGGCGCCGGTGACCACGTAGAGTGCGGATCCATCAGTTACG
>VYCX01000202.1:0-4845 GCA_009843725.1 Boseongicola sp. SB0675_bin_26 | reverse complement strand
TTGTCCGTCCGCCAGTCCTTGGCGAGATCAACGCACGCCCGCTGCAACTTGCCCGGCGCTGCCTCGAGCTTCGCTTCCAGACGCTCCAGGAGCGTGAACGCATCTGCCGTCGAGCCGGCGAATCCGGCGACCACCTCGTGACCGCCGGGACTCATCCGGCGCACCTTCGTCGCCGACGCCTTGATCACGGTCTCGCCCAGGCTCACTTGCCCGTCGCCGGCAACGACGACATTGCCGTCCTTCCTGACACCGATGATCGTGGTGCCGTGCCAGCCAGGGTTCCGGTGCGTCATCAATCTCCTCCTAACCCATGAAGGCGCATGTGCATAGCGGCTGCGGCTTCAGAACCGATGCAAATGCGCCGGATTCCCACGGGAATGCCGAACCCTTCGCATGATGCCGGCCCGTTCGTTCTCCTGTCGGGAAAAGGCGGAACAGCGATGCCGGCAGCGCACGGACTCAAATCGATTCGTCGATCCAGCTCTTCAGGACGGACTTCGTCGCCGCGCCCATCTTGTTGGAGACGACCTCGCCATCCTTGAACAGGAAAAGCGACGGGATGTTGCGAACTCCAAGCTCTGCCGCGGCATTCGGGTGCTGGTCGACATTCACCTTGGCGATCTTTACGGATGCGCCGTATTCGTCGGAAAGCTCTTCCAGGGCGGGACCGATGGCCTTGCAGGGACCGCACCACTCGGCCCAGAAATCCACAACGACCGGAACGCCCGACTTCAGGACTTCGGCGTCGAACGTGTCATCAGTAACGGCAACTGTTCCCATGGAATCCTTCCTTGTCTGATCAGGCCATGAACCTAGAAACGCTTGAGCGGAAGGTCAAGATATGGTGGATCGTGCAAGCGCTTCCCGCACGATTGCGTGCGGAAGCGAAACCAGCTCGCAGGTTTCCGTCCAGAGAATGGCGACTTCGACTTCACGATCCGGGTATATGAGCTCCAGCGCCTCAAGGTACGCGCCCATTTGCCGAAGCAGCCCTTCCGGCGTGTCTTCAGGACGTTCCGGCACGACGGCATTGGTCTTGAAGTCCGCCGCCAGCACGCGCTTCGGATGCACGATCAGCCTGTCGATTATGCCCGAAATCGCGTGATCAAGCGTAGGCAGGTGCGCCGAGACATCCACCTCGGCCAAGGCGTCTCCGCCGAAAAGCTCGGGATGGCGCTCCAGGTTGGCAAGCGCCAGCCTGACGAGTCCGTCGACTTCACGCGCCGCGGCCCTGTCCGGTCCGTGTGCAAGCAGGCGTCCTGCCATTGCTTCCGGATCCGGTTGCCCCGGCAGATGCTCCAGCAGCAGGTGGATCTGCCTGCCACGCCGTAGCGCACGGCCCTCATCGGACGCGCCGCCCCCTGACACCTTTGCGCCGCCAAGACTGGACGGAGATGCCGGAAACACCGGGGGTTCCGCTGCCGGCGCGTCGGCGCCCAGAAACCCGGGCAATTCCCTGCCATCAACGGGCCGCGATGCGTCGGAAGCCGATCCTGGCGCGGGCCAATCGCCGTGCTGAAGCCGGAGGACGTCGGGAGGCCCGTCACACGGGATCGCCCCGAGGGATTGCAGGGCATCTTCAATCGACTTGTGCCAGTTCAGGGGCGTGTCGCTCCTGGCTGCGCGTTCAACGCCGCCGGCAATCAACCACTGCTTGGCACGGGTCATCGCGACATAGAGCAAGCGGTTGCGTTCCTCGAGGTCGGCCTTCCTTTTCTGCGCCTTGGCTTCACGCAGCAGTTCCGGGCATTCGTCATCTGGCAGGGACGGCAGGGGAATGCCGTTCGGGCCGGCGACAATGCCGCCGGATCGCGCATGATCGGAAGCCATAGTGTCCGGCAGAATGACAATGGGGCTCTCGAGACCCTTTGCGCCGTGTATGGTCATCACCCTGACCAGGTCCGCGGCGCCTTCGAGCCGCCGCTTCACCTCGATGTCCCCGGATTGCACGCGGGCCAGGAAACCGGTCATGGACGGCACGGCGTCCTGTTCGAAAGCCAGTGCCTGATTCAGCAATTCATCAATGCCGTCCTCGGCTTCGGGGCCAAGCCGGGCCAGAAGCCTTTGTCGACCGCCATGCTTGCCCAGGACATGTTCAAGCAGCTCGTATGGTGCCATGAAGTCCACGGTGCGGCGCAAGTCGTCAAGCGTTGCGACCACGTCCGGAAATTCGTCGCTTCGGCCGCGCAGTTCCGCCCAAAGCGACCTGCCTGCCGGGCGAGATGATGCCAGCCGGTAGAGTTCTCGCTCGCTCAACCCAAGCAAAGGGGAACGCAAGGCCGATGCCAGCGAAAGGCCGTCCTCTGCAAGGGTCAGAAACGTCAGCAGCGCCAGAAGGTCCCGCACGGCGAGCTCTGCCCCGATCTTCAGCCGGTCTGCGCCTGCGATCGGGACGTCTTCCGCCTTGCAGGCCTGGATGATCTGCTCGAACAGCAGACCGCGTCGCTGCACGAGAATCATGACGTCTCCCGGGCCGACGCGCCTGAACCTGCCGTCATCTCCGTGAATGGATTCCCTGTCGAGCAGTCCGCGGACCAGTTTGGCGATTTTCGTGCCGAGCACGATGTCAGGCGCGTTGTCGACAAGGCGGTCAACGGGATGGTGCCAGGGCGGCTCCTCCACGGAATCCGGCCTGGGGAGGAGCGGCAGAAGATCCACACGGCCCGGCAGGCCCTCGTGGAAGGCCTCGTGGCGCGCGACTGTCCCGCCGAGACCGTCGAGTCCTTCGCAGACCTGGTCCACGACCCGCAGGATTGCCGGAGAGGAGCGGAAGGAGCACAGCAGCTCACTGGAGCGCAGCTCGCCGTGAAGCAACTGGCCGAATTCCGCCTCCTTGCGATCGAAGCCTGCGGCATCCGCCCCCTGGAAACTGTAGATCGACTGTTTCTTGTCCCCGACAACAAAGAGCGAGCGGCCCCGATCCGTATCGTCCGCCATGACCTCAGCAAGGGCGCGCACGATCTGCCACTGCTCGGGGCTCGTGTCCTGCGCCTCGTCGACCAGGACGTGCTCGACCTGTCCGTCGAGCCGGAACAGGACCCAGTGCAAGGCCTCGGAAGACAGGACGTCACGCGTTCTTCGGATAAGGTCATCGAAATCCAGAACGCCATGAGCCTGCTTGGCGTTGCGGTATGCTGGCAGGAACTGGTGCGCGAAGCGATGCAACGCGACGGACTTGACGGCGGCATCAAGCGACATCAGGCGCGCGCGCGCCGTTTCGACGCGCTCCATGACTTCATTGAATCTCGGCATCATGGGCGCGAGGCTTTCCGACTCCCTGACCTTCCTGGTGGGCAGGGCGCCGATCTTGGCCGCGAAGGGCGACTTCGCCGACTTTCCGTAGAGCAGGACTCCGGAGAGAGTCTGCAGCGCCTCCCTGGAAAGACGTTTCGGCAAGCCGGCAAGCACCTGGGACAGCTTCAGGTCCGTCGGCCCCAAGGGGCCTGGAAGTGCCGACCGGAACTCGTCCAGGAATGCAAGCTCCCCCTCTCCAAGAGCGTCATTCAAGGCCTGGTCGCAGGTGAGATCCGAGGGCACGCCGAAGGCCTCGAATATCGTGTCCGGATCCGGGGCGGCATCGAATGCGTCCTCTTCGCCTCCGACGTCCCGGGCAAGCGGCACGAGGCTGTCGTCGGGATGAAACCGGGCAACCTCCACGAGCACGGACGAGTCCCTCTCCGCCATTTCATCAAGGACTTCGCCTATCAGGCGGAGCTGTTGGGCGTCGTCCATTTCGCGGAACTGCGGCGACACTTTCCCTTCAAGCGGAAACTGCCGCAGGACGGCCGCGCACAGTGAGTGAATCGTCTGGATTCGGAGGCCGCCGGGCGTCTCGATGGCGCGCGCAAACAGCGTCCGGGCCTCTGCCAGGCTGTCCGGCGGCGATTCTCCCAGGCTGCGCAATTCTTGCCGCAGCGCACCGTCTTCCAGCATTGCCCACTTTCCAAGGGTCGCGAAGAGCCGATTCTGCATCTCGCTGGCAGCGGCTTTCGTGTAGGTCAGGCACAGGATGTTGCGCGGATTCGTTCCTTTCAGCAGGAGGCGGGCAACCCGGTTCGTGAGCACGCGCGTCTTCCCCGACCCGGCAATGGCGGAAAGCCATGTGGACTCCAGCGGATCGGCTGCATCCACCTGCGCGGCTGTTGCGGGATCCGTCATTCCACGGGACCCGGCCGGGTAGTGGCCGAAGCATCCCATTCGCCGAACCGCGCGAGATGGTCGTAGTCGCCCTGGAAGCGCACCTTTTCCATCGCGCGACGCGAGATGTAGCCTGTTTCGGGCCTCTGGAACTTCTCCAGCAATTCCGTCAGCTCGGCGTGAACGGTGGCGGTCTTGAACTCGCCCTCCAGCTTGATGGCCTTGCGCTTGGGCGAGCGGCCGATGCTGATGTGAGCGACCGAGCGGACAGGCGCTGCGGGAACGTTCTCGAACGCACCTTCCTCCGCCATGACCGCCTCGATCAGGAGCTGGCGGTCGAAGTGGAGAATCTGCGGCGCGCTGGGGATGCTGCCGGTCTTGTAGTCATGGATGACCAGCTCACCGTTCAGGAGCCGGTCAATCCGGTCTGCCTTTCCGGAAATCGTCAGCCCTGTCGCGCCCAGCTGCAATTTCCCCCTGACCTCCGCATCTCCGCGCTCGGTCTCGGCGCGCCGGGCGATCTCTTCGGAGACAAGCCAGTCGGAAATCTGTTCAAGGTGCCCGCGCCAGTGGGAGCGGACTGCCGGCCAGGGGACGGCTTTCCGGAATTCCTCCTCGGCGATGTCCATGAGCCGCTGACGCATGGCAGCGGAGTCGGCGAGGGCGGTGTTGGCGAATTCTGCAAGGATGGCGTGAAACACGGTTCCC
>VYCX01000159.1 GCA_009843725.1 Boseongicola sp. SB0675_bin_26 | reverse complement strand
GGCCATGATCGCCGGCCGGGCAAGCGGCAACCCGATCCTCAGGAAGCGTCGCCGGAATCCGGCCCCGAGTGCACGGGCAACCTCGTGGGCTCGACCGGACTGCTCCCGAAACCCTGCACGCGCGAGCAGGTAGACATATGGATAGAGCGATGCGGTCAGCACGAAAATCGCGCCATGACGCGACCTGATTTCGGGGAAGCGGTAGTCGGCGGCACTTTCCCAGCCGAAGACCTCGCGCAGACCGGATTGCACGGGTCCCGCATATTCAAGAAAGTCGACCAGCGCATAGGCTCCAAGATATCCCGGCACCGCCAACGGAAGGAGAAGAAGCCACTCCAGCCAGCTTGATCCGGGGAAGCGGCAGCACACGATCAGCCAGGCCGTGCATGTCCCGATAATGGCCGACAGGAAGCCAACCGAGGCCATGATGGTCAACGTGTTCGACAGATAGCGCGGCAAGGTCGTGGCCGCCAAATGCCCCCAGATCGGCTCCGACGGATGGGCCGCAATCCAGATGACGGAAATGATCGGCACGAGCACAAGCGCCGCAATCGCCAATGCCCCGAGACTCCAGGCATCCGGCACTGGAAGGTGCAGGCGACGCATTAGTTGAGTGTTTCGCTCGGCCATTGCGAATCGCCTAACGTGAAACGGGCCTGCCTGTCCAGTTGCCTTGAATGTCGCTCCCGGACCGGGCGCCATGCAAGAGATCATGCCAATGTGGCAATCGACAAGGTGTCGCGCTCTCGGAAACGTCCGTCAGGTCAGGGAAAATCCGCCCTGACACGGTCCATCCGGCACAGGCTGCGTCACATGCCCAGCGCTTCCTTGTACATCCGGAGGATTGCCTCTTCCTCGGCAACCTCGTTCAGATCCCTCTTTCTCATGGCAATCAGCTTGCGCATGACCTTCGTGTCGTAACCCCTTGATCCGGCCTCCGCCATCACTTCCTTCTGCTGGCCGGTGATGACCACCCTCTCCTCCTCAAGCGTCTCGTAGCGCTCGACGAACTGGCGGAGCTCATCCGCCGCAACGCGATAGGTCTGTTCGGTCATGTCTTTCTCCGGCGTGCAATGCGTGTCGATGTCTGGCGCCCTTCGATATTCCGCAAGCATTGGGCCGACAAGGGTTGATCCGCTCCTGTCCGCCAACTATGCGGGCACGCCAAGGATCAGTGATGCGGGGAAACATGGAAACCCTTGTCTGGACAGGAACCTTTGTGACGCTTGCAGGTGTTGCGAGCCTTGTCTGGTGCATCGTCGCGGTTCAACGGGCACGGCGCGAAGCGCTTGATGAATCAGCAATGAAGGCCAAGATCCAGAAGGCGGTTGCCATGAACATGGGTGCGCTCATGCTGTCCGCAGTCGGGCTGATGATGGTCGTCGTCGGCATTCTGCTTGGGTAGAGAAGTCAAGATTCAGCCGACACGTCCCGCAGCTGCGCTTTCCGTGCCCGGCAAGGTGACTCGAAACGCCGCGCCGCCAAGCCCTGCAACGTAATCGACTTCTCCCCCAAGGCGCTTCATGACCTCGCGGCAGATCGCCAGCCCGAGCCCTGCGCCACCTCCGGCCCGGTGATCGTCGGCACGCGTGAATTTCTCGAACATCTCCGCCTGGGACTCTTCCGGAATGCCGGAACCGTTGTCGATGAAGTCGACAACGTGACGACCGTCAATCTCGTGCACATGGATCCTCAGGCACGGTTCGGGGGCGTCGCAGTACTGTCCGGCATTCGAAATCAGGTTGATGAACACCTGCGCCAGCCGATCGCAGTCGGTGCGGACCGGCACCTTCTCGTCGCTTCCGTTGCGGTCGATCACCATCGTCGCCTCGACACCCAGCTGCCCGGTTGCAACGAAGGCCCTGTCCAGGACCGCGCCAAGCATGTCCTCCTGCCGGTTCAGCATGACCTGCCCGCTCTCGAGCACGCTCAGGTCCAGCAGGTCGTCGAGAAGCCGCGTCATGCGGACCGCCTCGCCGTTTATGGTCTGGCTGAACTTCTGGCGCTCTTCCGCCGACATCGACTCGCCTTCCATCAGTATCTCGCTGAACGAGCGGATCGAGGTCATTGGCGTGCGCAACTCGTGACTGACCTGGCTGAGAAAGCTGTCCTTCTGGAACGAGAGCGCCACGAGCTTCTCGTTCGCCTCACGCAACTGGCCCGCGGTGTTTTCGAGCTCCTTCGACTTTGCCTCAAGCTGGCTGGAATACTCGAGGATCTGCTGAGCCTCGTCGGCAACTCTCATCATGTCCTCCACCGAAACCGACACGCCTCCCGTGATCTGCGCGATCATCGCGTGCGCGGTCGCCGCCCCGACGGAGCCTGCAAGTTCACGCTCAAGTCGTTCGACAAACGCAGGCGTCACGTCCGGAAGAGACCCGCTCTTGCCCTGTCTTTGGGCCTCCGTCCTGAAGAGCGCCTGAGCGTCGGAGGCGCCGAGAAGCCGTTGCGTCATCATGAGGAGGTCCTCGGCTTCGACCGCGCTGCCGCGCCAGCCCCGTGTTCCCCCCGAATACTGGAATATGTTGACGAACCGGGCGCCCTGGAGGCGCTCAAGCGGGGTCTGGGCGCTGAGAAGCGAGAATGCCAGGAACGACCCGGCATTCAGGACCATGGACCAGAACACGGAGTGTACCAGCGGATCCAGCCCTTCGATTCCGAACAGTGCATGAGGACGAAGCAGCGCGATGCCGAACGGGCCATGCGCAAAAATCTCCGGCGTCAGAATGCCGGTCTGTCCGAAGCTCGGCAGGAATGAAGTCCAGATCCAGGCCGCCAGGCCTACCGAAAGCCCGGCGGCCGCGCCAATCCGGGTTGCGCCGCGCCAGAAGATGGCACCCAGAAGGGCGGGCAGTACCTGCGCGACTCCCGTAAAAGACACCAGGCCGATCGCGGCGAGCGCGGCGCCTCCGCCCGAAAGAACGAAGTAAAGATACCCGAAGAGCAGGATGCCCGCGATTGACAGGCGGCGCGACAGGATCACGACGTGGCGCACGTCGCCCGAAAGGGCGGCCCTGCCCTCCCTCAAGTTGAGCCAGATCGGCATCACGACATGGTTCGAAACCATGGTGGACACCGCGATTGCCGCAACGATCACCATCGAGGTGGCCGAACTGAAGCCGCCCAGGAAGGCCAGCATCGCGAGCGCGTTTCGATCAAAGGCGAGCGGCACCGTCTGCACGAACAGGTCCGGATTCGAGCCTTCGGGGCTCACTGACAGCCCGACGACGGCGATCGGGACAACGAATAGGCTGATCAACAGAAGATAGAGCGGAAATGCCCAACTTGCCGTTGCAAGATGCCGCTCGTCGGAGTTTTCGACGACCATCACCTGGAACATGCGCGGCAGGCAGATGAATGCGGCCGCGGACAGGAATATCAGCGTTGCCCAGCGATCCGCCCCGGTGTCCCAGCTGGATATCGGCGACGCGTCTATCGCTTGAAGCGTGGGTCCCACTCCTCCGCTGACAAAGAAGACGACGAACATGCCCACGGCCATCAGGGCGGCGAGCTTGACGACCGCCTCGACGGCAATGGCCGTGACCACTCCGTGGTGCCGCTCGTTCGCGTCCAGGTTGCGCGTCCCGAATATGATCGTGAAGAGCGCCAGCCCGGCGGCGATCAGGAGCGCCGTGTTCCGCAGGGACTGCGGATCCGACGCCGATCCGGACTGGGAAAACGCGTCCAGGCTCAGGGTCACGGACTGAAGCTGCAAGGCGATGTACGGGGTCGTTCCAAGCACGGCAAGGCAGGTCACGAGAACGCCAAGCGCGTTCGACTTGCCGTAGCGTGACGAGATCAGGTCGGCGATCGACGTGATCCTCTGCGAGCGCCCGATCCGCACCAGCCGGCGCAGGATCACCCACCATCCGACCATCACAAGCGTCGGGCCGAGATAGATCGTCACGAACTCCATGCCGGAGCGCGCCGCGTACCCGACCGCGCCGTAAAAGGTCCAGGCCGTGCAATAGACGGAAAGGGACAAGGTGTAGACCACGGGTGAACGCAGCCAGCCGGCCCTGCCGCGCTCGGCCTGCTTGTCGGCCCAGAACGCCACCCCAAAGAGCAACAGGACGTAGGCGACGCAAATGCTGACCAGGATGTCGAAGCTCACGTCTTGCGCTCCGCTTGCCGGCCATCGCGGGAACGTTCGGAACTGCGCGCGATTCTTGAAAGTGATCGCGACAGCACACCGGACAAGCCGATCAGCACCATCCAGACCGAGAACACGTAAACGAGCGCAGAAGATGTCGCGCGGCCGGTGGCCCAGAGAATCGGGATCACCATCAGGACAATCGCAAGCAGCGGCAGGAGGTTCGCGGCGTCAATCACGCGCCGCTGGCGTGTCGAGGCCTCGGACGGCGAAATCGGTTCCGGGTCGGACATCAACGCACCAGTTCACGTGCGCTCGCCAGCATCTCGGCGTTCGAGAAGGGCTTGGTCATGAACGTGCTCACGCCAAGCCTTTCGGCCAGCTCCTTGTCCTTTTTCTGCCCGCGTGCCGTCAGCATCATGACCGGGATGTCCCGCATTTCCTCGTCGGCACGCATGTCGCACAGAATGTCGTAACCGGACCGGTTCGGCAGCATGACATCAAGTATCACGAGATCGGGATTCCGGCTTCGTACCGCCTCCAGCGCATTCCCGCCGTCCGAAGTTGTGTCCACGCGCCAGCCTTCGCGGGACAGGATGAACCTGATCGCCTCGATGATGTTCGGCTCGTCCTCGATCAGCAGGACCCGCGTTTCCGTCACCGTCGATCCCCTCCCCGGATGATGGCGCTGGCCGCATGAATATGGCCAGACCGGCCTGGAGTGTCAAAGCCGTTCGTCTGACAGGGTCGAGAATACGGAAGGCTCGCGCCGCGCCGGACAGGCCGTCTCGGCACATACGCGGCAGGTCGTTCCGGCCCGGAGAACTCTGCTGGCCTCACGGCCACGTGGCCATGGCCGGATAAGCATCCACGACATCATGACCGCAGGGCCCTCGAACCCCAGCGGATGAGCGATCTCCGCAACCGCATGCACGTCGAACAGGCAATCGTCGCGCCCGCCCATCGCCAGCGTTTCCCGAACCGGAACCATCGGTTGCTGACCGACCCTGAAGAGCGGCCAGAGCGGACAGGCCCCGCCGTAGCGAGGCAGGTCGAAGTCAGGCAGGGGCTTGCGAAAGGTCAGCGTGCCCGAAGCGTCGCACCCGACCAGGCCGAAAGACCCGTGATCCTGCAGGGCATCGGAAGCCAGGACCGCGAGGCGACGGAACAATGCCGGCAGCGGCGCACCGAGCATGTCCGCAAGGGCGAGCGGCTCTTCCGTCTTTCCGAGCGCGTTCTCAAGCGACGGTTTCGGGATTGCGGCCGCATCCGCCGCGTACTGCTCAAGGTAGCCATGGGCCAGTTCCTGTGCCGCCAAGGTCCTGATCTCGTCCGCACCGTCAATGATCGCCGCTATCGGAGCCGCGGCATCACGCTCGAGCTCGTCGATCGTCCAGCCGCGCGTGATCAGCCATTGCTCGATCTCGTCCTGAGGCAGCGAGCCCGTGCCACGGTCATCGGCCTCCGCTTCCAGGTAGCCCACCAGCGACTCCGTGGTGTCGGCAAGACGCTGGCTGTCCTCGTGGATGTTGCGGGCAAACCTTCGTTGCCATTCGGGCTCGACCGGATCGCCGCCTGCCAGGATGCCGCTGGCGGATCGGATCGCCGTGACGCTGGTGAGCACGTTGTGCATCGACGCTGAAAGAAAGGGATCATGGGTCAGGCGGTCATCGAGACGCTCGACAACCTGCTCGAGTCGGGCGTTCTCGCGGAACTGCGCCGTGATCAACCGGGCCCAGCCGGGGAACCGGCTGGCGAGCTCGTCGGCCTTTTCGCGCTCCACCGCCACCTCGCCGTGCCTGTCGGCAGCGGAATCCAGCGATGCCAGGAGCGCTGACTCCGCCCCTTCGCCGATGGCCGACGGGTCGGCACCGAGCGCCTCGGCAATTCTCAGAAGCAAGGAGCCGCCGATCCTGCGATGGTTGTGCTCGATGAGATTGAGATAGCTCGCCGAGATCCCGCTGACCTTTGCCAGTTCGGCCTGCTTCATTCCGAGCGCCATCCGGCTGTTGCGAATCCGCGTGCCTGCAAGCAGCGAACGGCTCGTGAACACTCCGTCGCCTGAAGGCGACGGCTTCTCGGCCAAGCTACGCGGCAACC
>VYCX01000280.1 GCA_009843725.1 Boseongicola sp. SB0675_bin_26 | reverse complement strand
TCTTAGAAAACATCTCTCGCTGCCTTGATGTAAATCAGTGGGTTGATCGCTTTCCCATGTGTGCGGATTTCGTAGTGCAGATGGGTCCCCGTCGAGTTTCCAGTGTTCCCCATATCACCGATTCTCTCCCCGCGCGAGACTCTTTGCCCTTCTTTCACCCTAATTCGCGAAAGATGTGCATATCGGGTTTCGAAGCCGAAGTCATGCTTGATCTTGACCAGTTTGCCATAGCCCGCATGCCGCCTCGCGAAGGACACGACGCCGTCCCCGGTGGCAAGGATCGGGGTTCCGGACGGCCCCGCCCAGTCATGGCCCCGATGCATCTTGCCCCAACGCATTCCGAATCCGCTGGTCGAGCGATGAACGCCTCGAATCGGATAGCCGAAGGGCATGCTTTGCAATGCGACCCGGTAGAGCTCGGCCTCGCGAAGCTGTTCCAGGACTTCACTGGCCCGGAGCAATTGGGGATCCTCGTCCGCTTCGCCGGACGTCGAGAAAACCACGGGCGACAGCAGGCCCCCCTGACCGGAATATCGCCGGCGCACTTGCTCGATAATGCTGTCGGTCGGCAGGCCAACGGCAGCGAACATGTCCTTGATCGGCGCCAGCGAGGTCTCGACGGCATCTTCGATCTGGCGAAACACCCGTTCGTTGCGTTCGATCTCGAGTCTCTTCTCGAACGCGACTTCGTCGAGCCGGGCCTCCGCCGCGTCGGCGGTTCTCCGTATGTCGTCCCTCTCCTCCGCAACGCCGGCCAGCGTTGCGGTCAGGAACCCGAGCGTTGCGACAAGCTCTTCTTCCGTCGTTTCGGCAGCACGTCCGTCCGCATTCTCGCCAAGCTTTGCCAGCAGGGCTGCGGCTTGCAACCGTGCGTCGTCACGCTCCTCCATGGACTTTCGAAGCGTGCTGGCGATCACGTCGACGCCGGTTTCCAGTTCGCGGCGGCGATCTTCGGAACGAAGAAGCCGGGACTGGATGGTCGATATCTCCTTCACGGCCGCGGCAAGGCGCTCGTGGGCGTCGGCCGCCTCCCTCGCACGGGCATTGCGTTCGATCGCCAGCCCGTTGAGGCGCGATTCATAGACGGCTTGGTCCCGGAGCGCCTGTTCGTAGAGAGTGCCTGACCCGAAACCGTGCATCACCACCATGGCTGACGACACGATCGTCCAGCAGAGAAGCAGCGCGGCGCCCGAAATTCCGGCGATCTGGACAATGGGAGTGAGCCGAATGAGCCTTGTTTCGCCGTCAGTTCGAAGGAACAGCCGTTTCTCTGGAAAGGCGCGTGCGAGTGCTGAACGAAATTTCATGCCCAAGAGATTCACGTGCTGCTGTACCCTTCTTGGGAAAAGTGCTAAGGATTCATGCCTTTGCGCCGCGCCTTGTGTCAAGTCCCGCGCCATGTCCATTCGGAGTCCTTCGCCTAACGGGACATACGACAGGTCAAATGGGCGGAAATCCGCCTAAATCCGCGATTGATCCACAGGGTGCGCACGCGTAGGGCATCGCCTGCCACGAACATCCCGAGACATTGGAGTGCAGATTGCAGCAATGCAGAGCGCTCCGGAGCCAGTGCCTGGCATGTGCAGCGGGGCCGGCGCCATCCCGGAACAGCCCAAGGTAAAGCAAGTTTCCATGCAGGCTGCTCCGCGGTGGCGGACACATGTTTTCGGCTCCATGGAAATGCTGCTAGGTTCTGCCGCACATCATGCGAGCGGTTTCCAACATGAAGATTTCGGAGACAGGCAAGAACGGGGAGCCTCCCGAAACCCCAAGGGCCGGCGGGACGGGCGGACGCCTGCGGGCAAGCCCCGGGCTCATGCTGTCGCTCGCGGCTGCCGGCCTCGTGATGGTTGTTCTCGCGCTGGTCCTGTCAGGACGGTCGCTGCCGCTGCCCGAATTCGCCCGTGCCATGGTCGAGGACAGGGCGAACACCCTTTCCGAGGACGTCGTGATCAACCTGGGAAGCGTGAGTCTTTCCATCGGACGTGACGGATCCCCGCTGATCCTGATGCGTGATGTCCTTGTGGCGCAGCGTGACGGCAATTCGCTTGCGTACTTGAACAGCCTTGGCGTGGGTCTGTCGCTGGAAAGCCTGTTTCGCGGAAGGGTTGCCTTTTCGCGCATGCTTCTGGAGGGCGCGCAGGTCACGGTGCGACGCGACGGTGACGGGCGGTTTTCCTATCGTTCGCAGGAGGAGTTCTGGGAGTCGGATGCGGAACCGCTGCCAGGAGTTCTCGAGCAGGTCGACCGGTTCATCGGTGGCCCGGCGCTGTCGTCTCTCGAGGAGGTCCGGGCGTCCGGAATCGTGCTGACGCTGGAGGATGCCCGAAGCGGACGCATCTGGCAGGCCTCCAACGCTGCGGCAGTGCTCCGGCGGTCCGAGGACATGCTGACGGTCTCGGCGAGTTCGGACGTCTTCAGCGGCACTGACGAACTTGCCCAGATGCAGCTTTCCGTTTCGAGGAGCCGCGATACCGGACGCGTTTCGCTCGGTGCCCAGGTCACGAACATGCCCGCGGCCGACATTGCGCTTCAGTCTCCGGTCCTTTCCCTGCTTGGCGTGCTTGACGCACCGATTTCGGGCGCCGTGCGAACGGAGTTCGGAGCGAACGGCCAGTTGATTTCCCTCGCAGGGACGCTGGACATTGCGCAGGGTGCGCTTCGTCCGACCGAGGACGTTCCGCCGGTGGAGTTCGATTCCGCGCGCGCTTACTTCACTTTCGATTCCGAGCGGCAGAGAATCCTGCTCTCGGAGGTGTCCCTTTCCGGCATGAGCGGCGAAGTCCGGGCCACCGGCCATGTCTATCTGCGTGATCTTGACGGGATTTGGCCCCGCTCGTTCCTTGGCCAGTTCAGGATCGAGAGGCTCGCATATTCCGGCGACATCTTTATGGCCCCGCTGTCATTCGAGGATGTCAGGATGGACGTTCGACTGAGGCTTGATCCGTTCTCGGTGGAACTGGCCCAGCTCGTCGTCGACAACGAGGGCATTCCTCTTCGGGCAAGCGGCAGTGTCAGCGCCCGCAACGGTCTTTGGCTTGCAACGATCGATGCGATGACTGACAGGGTCGCCGCAAGGCGTGTCTTGGAATTGTGGCCGGCGGCGCTGGCTCCCAAGACCCGAAGCTGGGTGGCGGGCAACGTGACGGGCGGTGTGCTTCACAATGCGTCGGCTGCAGTTCGCTACAAGACCGGGGCCATGAAGCCAGAATATTCCCTGAGCTTTGAAGTCGAGGACGGGACCGCCAGTATCCTGTCCGGGATGCCGGCGCTCGACGGCGTAAGGGCCTTGGCCACCATTCGCGACAATGCCTTCGTCCTGGCGATGGACCAAGGGGGAATGACGGTCGGAACCGGCGACAGGCTTGATCTTGCCGGATCCGTGTTTCGGGTCGCTGACTTGCGCGCGAAACCGGGGCAAGGCGTCATTGAAATTGACGTCACGGGATCCTTGACTGCTGTCCTGACCGCCCTGAACAGCCGTCCGTTGAGAGTCATGGAAAGGGCGAACCAGCCGCCTGACATTGCGGACGCCAACGCCGAGGCGCGTGCGGTCGTGCGCCTGCCCTTGACTGACCGCCTCCGGCATGACGACGTCACATATCAAGTTGATGCGCGGATCCGCAACGTGCACTCGGAATTGCTGGTAGAGAACCGGGTCTTCGTTTCGCCGGAACTGGTGCTTGCAGCGAACGAGTCCGGGATCGGCGTCGCAGGACCCGCGACCCTGGATGACGTTCCACTGACCGCAAGCTGGCGCCAGCCCTTCGGGGCCGGTGCATCTGATGGGGGACGCATCAAGGGGACGGTGATCCTTTCGCCGGAAACCGCGTCCGCGTTTGGCGTGCCCTTGCCGCCGACATCGATCAGCGGAAGTGCCGTTGCGCAATTCGACCTTGCATTGCCGTTGAACGCTGCGGCCCGGCTGGATCTCGCGTCCGATCTCAAGGGGATTGCGATCACGGTGCCCGAAATAGAGTGGAGCAAGACGGCGGATGCAGTCGCCATGCTTGCAGCGGAAGCGACGCTGGGCGACGAGCCGAAAGTCGAACGCCTTGCCTTCTCTGGGGACGGCCTGTCGTTTGCCGGTGCGCTCGAACTTTCCGACGGAGGTCTCGGGCGTGCGGTATTCGATGAAGTCAGGATCGGCGACTGGCTCGATGTTTCCGCCGAGATCTCGGCTGGCCCGGGAGGCGCGGTTGCCGTGATCACGGGAGGCATGCTTGACCTGCGAGAAAGCGAATTTGGCGGCGACGGAGAATCCGGCGGGACGGCAAGAGCGTTGATCGACATCACGCTGGACCGTTTGATCATGTCGGACAGCGTCGTGCTGTCCCCTTTCGTTGGCCATGTCGAAAGTGGCCCCAACGGCTTCTCAGGCGCAATCGAGAGTCGCGTGAACCGGCGCACGGAGAGTGGGGGTCGATTCGTGCCGACGGTCGGCGGGACGGCCATTCGCATACAGTCGGACGACGCCTCCGGAGTCCTTCGGGACATGGGCATCACGCCCAATGCCAGGGAAGGGGTGCTTGACCTTGCCATGGTTCCAGTCCCCGGAGCGGGCGGCAAGACATATGACGGGGAGTTCCAGATCAGCGACCTGCGCCTCAGGAAGGCGCCGGCAATGGCGGAACTGCTTGACGCGATCAGCGTGGTCGGCCTGCTGGACCAGCTCGATGGGCCCGGAATCAAGTTCGCGAACGTTGACGGACGCTTCCGCCTGACGCCAGGGCAGATTCGCATTCACGAGGCGGCGGCTGTCGGCGGGTCGCTCGGACTTTCCGCGAGCGGGAGCTATCAGCTTGACACCAGGGAACTTGATGTGGAGGGCGTGATTTCGCCTGTGTACTTCCTGAACGCGATCGGCTCGATATTCTCGCGCCGGGGAGAGGGGCTGTTCGGCTTCAACTATCGCGTGGCCGGATCGACGGACGATCCGAAAGTCTCGGTCAATCCGCTGTCGATTCTGACACCTGGGATGTTCCGCGAAATATTCCGTGCCAATCCGCCGGCGGAGAACTAGACTTCCGTGCGCCTCTCCGAGTTCGACTTTGACCTGCCTGAGCGCCTGATCGCAATTCGACCGGCGCGCCCAAGATCATCGTCCCGGCTTCTTGTCGCGACGAAGAGGGATTGCATCGATGCGCATGCCATTGATCTGCCGGATCATCTGCGCCCGGGCGATCGTCTCGTGCTGAACGACACGCGCGTGATTCCAGCACGGCTGACCGGCACGCGGCGGCGCACAGGTGAGACCGGCGAGACGCGGGCAAGGGTCGAGGCAACCCTGCTCGAGCCATGCGTCGATGGAACCTGGGAAGCGCTGCTGAAGCCGCTGAAGAGGGTGCGCGAGGGCGAAGTCATCGAGTTCTCGAAATATCTTTCTGCCGTGGTTGAGGGCAGGGGAGATGCGACCGCCTGTCTCGGCTTCAACCTCAAGGGGCCAGATTTCGATGCCGCGCTTGCCGAGGCGGGCGCCATGCCGCTGCCGCCCTATATCGAGAACAAGCGTCCGGCAGACGACCTTGACCGACAGGACTATCAAGCCATCTGGGCGCGCGAGAGCGGTGCGGTCGCTGCGCCGACCGCTTCGCTGCACTTCGACCAGGCGCTCCTGGCCAGGCTGGACAGGGCCGGGATAGATCGCAGCTTTGTCACGCTTCACGTTGGTGCAGGCACGTTCCTTCCCGTCAAGTCGGACGACATATCCGACCACAGGATGCATGCCGAACGTGGCGTCATCCCGGAAGCCGCGGCCAGGGAGATCATGGAGACCCGGGAGTCCGGCGGGCGGATCATCCCGGTTGGAACAACGGCGTTGCGGCTGCTCGAGTCCGCCGCAGGCGCAGACGGGACGATCAGGCCATGGAAGGGGTCCACGGAGATCTTCATCACGCCAGGCTACCGGTTCCGGATTTCCGATGCGCTCATGACCAATTTCCACTTGCCGCGGTCCACGCTGATCATGTTGGTCTCGGCATTCATGGGCGTGGACCGAATCCGCAAGATCTATGTCCATGCAATCGCCCAGGAGTATCGGTTCTTCTCTTACGGCGACGCTTCACTGCTGCTGCGGGAGAAGTGAGATTCCGGCCGCCGAAGGGAGGCAAGTGCCGACCAAGGCCTTGGTGACTTGAGGGGAGAAGTCTCTCTGTCGTGGATCTCGCGAAACGCCTTTGGGGTGGACAAAGCCCGATT
>VYCX01000346.1 GCA_009843725.1 Boseongicola sp. SB0675_bin_26 | reverse complement strand
CGGAACACGCCGCTGAAGGCCAATGCGGACAAGGCGTTCGAGAAGATCGAGATCGATGCCCAGATGCTGGTGGTTCGCCGTACGGGCGCCGACATTGCCATGCAGGACGGGCGCGATCACTGGCTGCACGAACTGGCGGCGGCCGTTTCCGACGACTGCCCGCCAGAGGAGATGAACGCCGAGGATCCCCTGTTCATCCTCTACACGTCCGGTTCCACCGGTGCCCCGAAGGGCGTCGTCCACTGCACGGGCGGCTACCTGCTCTATGCCTCGATGACCCACCAGTACGTCTTCGACTATCATGACGGTGACGTCTTCTGGTGCACCGCCGACGTGGGATGGGTCACTGGCCACAGCTACATCGTCTACGGACCTCTGGCGAACGGCGCGACAACTCTGATGTTCGAGGGAGTCCCGACGTATCCTGACTCGGGACGCTTCTGGGCGGTCTGCGAGGAGCACAAGGTAACCCAGTTCTACACCGCGCCCACCGCCATCCGCGCACTGATGGGGAAAGGGCCGGAATTCGTGGACAAGCACGATCTTTCGGCGCTCAGGGTGCTTGGGACGGTTGGGGAGCCCATCAACCCCGAAGCGTGGGCCTGGTACCACAAGGTCGTCGGCAGGGAGAACGTCCCGATCGTGGACACGTGGTGGCAAACCGAGACCGGCGGCCACATGCTGACACCGCTGCCGGGCGCGACCGCGACCAAGCCTGGCTCGGCGACACTGCCCTTCTTCGGCGTGCAACCGGTGGTCCTTGAGCCGCAATCCGGCGAGGAGATCGGCAGCGTGGAGGCGGAAGGCGTGCTTTGCATCAAGGACAGCTGGCCCGGCCAGATGCGCACCGTCTGGGGTGATCACGAGCGCTTCGAGAAGACCTACTTCTCGGACTACAGGAACTACTACTTCTCCGGAGACGGCTGCCGCAGGGACGCGGACGGCTACTACTGGATCACTGGGCGCGTCGACGACGTGATCAATGTCTCGGGGCATCGCATGGGCACTGCCGAGGTTGAAAGCGCCCTTGTCGCCCACGCGAAGGTCGCGGAAGCCGCCGTGGTCGGCTACCCGCATGAAATCAAGGGCCAGGGCATCTACGCCTACGTGACGCTGATGAGCGGAGAAGACCCCTCCGAGGAACTGCGCAAGGACCTTGAGACCTGGGTGCGTTCGGAAATCGGCCCGATTGCCAAGCCGGACCTGATACAATGGGCGCCGGGTCTCCCGAAGACCCGCTCCGGCAAGATCATGCGCCGGATTCTCAGGAAGATCGCCGAAAACGACTATGGCGCGCTCGGCGACACATCGACCCTTGCGGAGCCCGAGGTCGTCGACGACCTGATCGAGAATCGCATGAACCGAGGCTGAGGCGCGGGCCTGGTCCCCATCGGCTTCGCGCCAGTTGCCGCATCCTCGCCGCGCAGGATTCGGGTCCAGGAAGTTCGCTCCGGCGGCGCGTTCGGCCGGCACCGGCCCGTCTTCACGGCTCGGCGTTGCAACCTGAGTCCTCCATCCGGAACTGAGGGAAAACGCGTCGCGTCCTGACGGCACCTCGTTCCCGTGTGGTTTGCCCTTCCCGCTGCGCAAGGCCCGGCCTATAAGCGTCCCCGTTCATGGAGCCGCCATTTTGCGGGCGCATGGACTGATGCAAGGAGCGAAAGGACATGCGCAAGGCCAAGGTCAAGCGAAAGACGGCGGAGACCGACGTGTCCGCAGCGGTAAATCTCGACGGTTCGGGCGCGTTCGACAACAAGACCGGCGTCGGGTTCTTCGACCACATGCTCGACCAGCTTGCCCGGCACTCGCTGATTGACATCACGACCCGCGTCTCGGGCGACTTGCACGTCGATGATCACCACACGGTTGAGGATACCGGCATCGCCCTTGGCCAGGCGCTTGCGCACTCTCTCGTGGACAAGCGCGGGATCCGCCGCTACGGCAGCTGTCTCCTGCCCATGGATGATGCGCTCGTGCGGAGCGCGCTCGACCTGTCGGGCCGTCCCTACCTGGTGTGGAACGTCGAGATGCCGACCCCGAAGATCGGCAACTTCGACACGGAACTCGTGCGGGAGTTTTTCCAGGCGCTCAGCACGCATGGAGGCATCACGCTCCACGTGGACATGCTGCATGGATTGAACAGCCACCACGTCGCGGAGGCCGCGTTCAAGTCCGTTGCGCGCGCGCTTCGCGATGCGGTCGAAACCGACCCGCGCAAGCTTGACGAGATTCCTTCGACGAAGGGCGCCCTCTGAGACTATGCTGACCGTTCTCATAGACTGCGGCGCGGGCAACCTTCATTCGGCGGAAAAGGCGTTTCAGCGCATGGCGGCCGAGGCACAGGCCGGTGAGGTCCTTGTCACCCCCCGAGCCGAGGACGTCGCTCGCGCCGACCGCCTCGTGCTGCCGGGAGATGGCGCGTTTCCGGCGTGCATGCGTGCGCTCCGGGAGGAACGCGGCATCTTCGAGGCACTGGTCGAGGCAGTTGAAGTCGGCGGTCGTCCGTTCCTGGGAATCTGCGTCGGCATGCAGCTCATGGCGCGCAAGGGCCACGAGCATGAGGAAGTGGACGGTCTTGGCTGGATCAACGGCGAAGTCTGCAGGATCGAACCGGAAGACGCGACCCTGAAGGTGCCCCACATGGGCTGGAACGAGCTGGTTGTCGATCGCTCTCATCCCGTTCTCGAAGGCATTGCGAGCGGCCACCACGCCTATTTCGTTCACTCCTACCAGATGGAAATGGCCGACCCTGCCGAACGGATCGCCCATTGCGACTACGGGGGCGATGTCACGGCGATCGTGGCGCGCGACACGATGGTCGGCACCCAGTTCCATCCGGAGAAGAGCCAGGCCGCAGGATTGCGATTGATCGCCAACTGGCTTGCGTGGCATCCCTGAGGGCGGCTGCATCGGTCAGCAACACGCCCGCCCAAGCTCTTCCTTCAGGTCATCCGCGCACCGCCGCACGGTCAACACGCTCAATCCATCCGTGACTTCAGGCAGAGACGGCGACGTGAGTGGCCGATCAGATCCCGACCGCGATTCAGTCAGCCCATTGCCAAGGTCGCGTGTAGACCCCAAGGGTCTTCGCGATTGCGGCTTCGTCCGCGCCGTCCCGCCCGTCCAGCTTGGCCACCAGCCCGAGACGCTTGTCCTCGTCCACGTCAGCAACGCGGGCGGCATGGCCGTCGGCCTCAAGCGCCTCATTGTACACGCGCCGTATGGCCATCCTTCGCAGATCGGGCTTGAAGATCTTTCCGACGGCGGTCTTTGGAAGTTCGTCAACGATCTCGATGTATTTTGGCAATGCGGCCCGCTCGGAGATCCTGTCTTCGGCGAAGGCGGTCAATTCCTCCGGCGTGACCGAAGCTCCGGCGACAAGCTCCACATAGGCGCAAGGCAACTCGCCGGCATGTGCATCGGGCTGCCCGATGGCGCCTGCGAGGGCAACAGCGTCATGGCCGGCAAGCGCCTCCTCGATGATCGCGGGATCGATGTTGTGGCCGCCCCGAATGATCAGGTCCTTGGCACGTCCCGTGATCCAGATGTAGCCGTCGCCATCGACGCGACCGAGATCGCCGGTGCGCAGGTAGCGTTCGAAATGGTAGAGATCCGCGTTCTTCTCCGCCTCCGTGTAGGTGCCGCCCGCAACGACCCCGGGATTCGAGACGCAGATCTCGCCCACCTCGTCGATGGCGCATTCCTCAGGTCCGTCGTCCGCGGTCCGCAGGATCTTCACGTCCGTGTAGGGGAACGGGATGCCCACGGATCCCACCTTCTTGACTCCGCCGATCGGATTGCACGACACAAGGCAGGTTGCCTCGGTCAGGCCATAGCCTTCGATCACCTCCACGCCGCAGGCCGACTCGAATTTCCTGTAGAGCTCGATCGGCAGTGGAGCGGAACCCGAAAACGCGGTCCTCACGGACGAGATGTCCGCATCCACCGGTCGCTGCATCAGCGCGGAGAATGCGGTTGGCACGCCGATGACGAACGTGGCCTGCCATCGTTCCACCAGTTTCCAGAAGTTGTCGAAGACTCCGTCCCCCCGGTAGCCCGCCGGCGTCGGGAAAACGACATGCGCTCCCGAGAAGAGGGCCGACATCAGGATCGGATCGACCGCGAAGACATGGAACAGCGGCAGCGGACACATGATGACGCTGTCCGCATCAAACAGGATCGAGCCGCCCAGCCATCCGTTGTAGATCACGCCCTCATAGCGATGCTGCGCGACTTTCGGCATGCCGGTCGTGCCGCCGGTGTGAAAGTACGCGGCCACCCTGTCACGCTCGGGCGGCGCAAAGTCCAGCGTCTTGCTCTGACGACTGACTTCGGCGTTGAAGTCCAGAACTCTTGCCTTGTGCCGCGTCGGGTTGCGGGGGCGCAACAGAGGCACGATCCACGACTTTGGTGGTGTCAGGTAGCGATGGAGGTCAACCTCAAGCACCGTCCCGACATCCGGTGCCTGCGCGACGGCGGCGGCCACTTTCTGCGGCACGTCCGTCTTCGGAAACGCCTTCAGCGTAACGACGACGCTTGCGCCGGTCTCGCGCAACAGGGCGGCAATCTGGTCCGTTCCGAGCAGCGGATTGATCGGACTCACGATTCCGGCCGTCATGCCTCCAAGAAGCGCCACCGCGGTTTCGGTCGCGTTGGGCAGGACGTATGCGACGACATCGTCTTCCCCGATGCCCAGCTCGCGGAACATGTTGGCCGCCTGAGTCGTCCGGTCCAGCAACGCGCGCCAAGTGAGCGTTTCCGCCGGATCCTTTGGCCCGGACAGCAACTGATAGGAAATCGCGTTTCCGTCGCCATGGGCAGCGGCCGTTGCCTTCAGGGCGCCATAGACGGATTTCGGGACATCCCGCGCATCCCATCCCATCTCCGCTTCGATTGCATTGCGATCTTCGACGCTCGTGAAATCCATGCTCGCCTCCCCGTCTGCCAGGGAAACCTTCGCCCGAATCCCGGCATCTGGCAAGATCGGATGGCCCCGAGGGTCGGATGCCCTCATTCATCCGGCGAAAGCGCCGCCCTCCGTGAACTGGAGCCGCGCCAGGCGAGCGTAGAGCCCGCCATCCGCGACCAAGCTGTCATGCGTCCCTGTTGCCACGATCTTCCCTTCATCGAAGACAAGGATGCGGTCCGCTTTCTTGACCGTCGCGAGACGGTGCGCGACCACGAGCGTCGTGCGGTCCTCGGCCAGCCGTTCCACCGCTGCCTGCACAGCTCTTTCGCTTTCGGCGTCAAGGGCGCTCGTGGCCTCGTCGAGCAGCAGGATCGGCGCGTTGCGCAGGATTGCCCTGGCAATCGCGATTCTCTGCCTTTGCCCGCCGGACAGCATCACGCCCCGCTCGCCCACTTGCGTTGCATAGCCGTCGGGAAGGGCGCTCAGAAACTCGTGCGCGGCGGCGGCCCGGGCGGCCTCACGGATCTCGTCATCCGTTGCATCAAGCCGACCGAAGCGAATGTTGTCATATGCGGAAGCGGCAAAGATCACGGGCTCCTGCGGCACGAGAGCGATATGGCGACGAAAGTCCGCCCGCTTGATTGTCCGCAGATCCCGCCCGTCCACGCGAATCGTGCCGGCGGCCGGGTCGTAGAAGCGCAGGAGAAGCTGTATCACCGTCGACTTGCCGGCCCCGGACGGCCCGACGAGGGCTACGGTCTCTCCCGGCCGAACGGTCATGGAGACGTCATTCAATGCTGCCATTCCCGGCCTGGACGGATAGGAGAAACGCACGTCTTCGAAGGCGATTTTGCCCCTGACAGGTGCCTTGACCGGAGCTGCATCGACCGGGTCGCTCATGCCGTCGTCGGCATTCAGGAGCTCGACCAGCCGCTCGGTCGCGCCGGCGGCTCTCATCAGTTCGCTCCAGATTTCGCTGAGGGCTCCGACGGAGCCGGCCACCATCACCGAATAGATGACGAACTGCACGAGTTCACCCACGGTCATCGCGTCCATGCGGACGTCTCGTGCGCCGACCCAGAGAACGCCGACGATTCCGGAGAAGACCAGCGCGATCACGATCACCGTCATCAAGGCGCGCGTGGCGATCCTCCTGCGGGCCGATCGAAACGACCGCTCGGTCACTTCGGAAAACGTCTTGCGGCTTTCGGCCTCGTGCGTGAACGCCTGCACGGCCTGTACGGACAGGAGGGACTCGGAAGCGTTCCCCGACGATGCCGCGATCCAGTCCTGGTTTTCGCGGCTGAGCGTGCGCA
>VYCX01000253.1 GCA_009843725.1 Boseongicola sp. SB0675_bin_26 | reverse complement strand
AGCGAGCGGGTTTCCGGCATCGAGGTGCTGCCCATCGCCGAACTGGAATGGCCTCGACTGGACGTGACTCTGAGGGTCTCCGGGTTGTTCCGGGACGTGTTTCCCACGCTCTCCGCGCTTTATTCGCAAGCCATACGTGCCCTTGCGGCGCGAGAGGAGGCAACGGACTGGAATCCCTTTGCCGGAGCCGAGCCCGGATCCCGAGTCTACGGACCGGAGCCGGGAAGCTTTGGCCTGGGCATGGAACGCCTGAGAGAGGACTTCACCGAGGAAGCGCGCCGTGATGCGGGCGCGGCCTGGCTGGCTGCAAGCGCGTGGGCCATGGACGGAGACCACGCCATCATGGATCCGGACGGGCTCGCGGCGCAGGTGGCCGGGGCGGACGCGTTCGTTCATCTTCAGGACTTGCCCGAAACAGATCTTCTGCTGGCCGCCGACTATGCTGCGCATGAGGCCGGCTTCGCGGCGGCCAAGGCGGTGACTGGCGGACGGAACGCCGCGCTCTATCATCTGGACAACACCGACCCTGCCCGTCCGCGCGCGCGAACTCTGACGGAAGAGGTCGCACGAGTCGTGCATGCCCGGGCGGTGCAGCCGGGGTGGCTGGCGGGAATGACGCGACACGGGTTCCAGGGAGCCGCCGAGATTGCGGCAACGCTTGATCACATGGCCGCCTTCGCGAATCTCGCGAACGTCGTCGATTCGCGTCTGTTCGACGCATACTATGATGCCACCCTGGGCGATGCCTCTGTCACCGAGTTCATGCTGACGGCAAATCCGGAAGCGTTGTCCGCCATGCGCAAGCGCTTCAATGCGCTGCACAGGTCGGGATTGTGGCGCACCCGGCGGAACTCGATCCTGGTCGGCTTGGAGGCGGCGGAGTGAACGTGCCCGGCATCCGGGGCTGGTGCCCTACAGCGCATCGTCCGATGATGTCGGGTGACGGCCTGCTGGTGCGAACGCGGCCCAGGTCCGGACGTATGACGGCGGACCAGGCGCGCACCTTGGCTGACCTCGCGCGCCGCTTCGGAAACGGCCTGATCGACCTGACCTCGCGTGCCGGACTTCAGATCAGGGGCGTTACGGATGATGCGCACCCCGAACTGCTGCGCGCGCTCGTTGCCGCGGACCTTGTCGATGCCGATCCGGGAATCGAGGCGCGTCGAAACATCGTCGTGACGCCGTTCTGGATTTCCGGCGACCTGACGGACCGATTGGAGCGTTCGCTTGCGCTGCGGTTGGCGGAACTGCCGCAATTGCCCGCGAAGTCGGGGATTGCGATCGATACAGGGACGGCGCCGGTCCTGCAGGACGTCTCGGCGGACTTCCGGTTCGAACGGGATGAAGAAGGGGGGCTGCTGCTTCGCGCCGACGGCGCGGAGTGCGGGTGGCGCATTGACGAGGCTGGCGCCTTCGACGCGCTGAACCAGATGGCAGCCTGGTTCGTGGAAACCGGCGGCGGCAAGAGCGGGCGCATGAAGCGGCATGTCTCGAGAATGCCCCTGCCGGGGAATTGGCGGCTTGCAGTGCCTGCAGGCGGCCGAGACATGTGGTCGCCGGGCCGCACGAAGGAAGGAGTGGTTGTCGGCGTCCCCTTCGGTGCAATGTCGGCGGACGCTTTCGCCGGACTGCTTGCGGAAGCCGGTCCTGGTTGCGTGCAGGTCATGCCACGAAGGCGCCTTTACCTGGAGACGGCCCGGCCTGTGACGCATCCGGCCTTCATTCACGAATCGTCGGCATTCCTGCTGGACGTTGCCGCCTGCCCGGGCGCGCCTCGGTGCACGCAGGCGACCGTGCCGACAAGACCGATCGCACGGCAACTGGCGAAGCGCGGTCTCGGGACGCTGCATGTTTCGGGCTGCGCCAAGGGTTGCGCGAGATCCGGGCCCGCCGACGTGACGCTGGTCGGGCATGACGGGATGTTCGATCTTGTCATGGGCGGCTCGGTCGGCGACACACCGGACCGCACAGGCATTTCCGAGGCCGGACTTCTGGAGTTGTTCCCCTGATGCCCCATGTCTACGAAAGGGACGGTGCCGCAATCTATGCACAGTCCTTCGCGACCATACGGGCCGAGGCCGAACTCGCCCGTTTCGACGCGGATGAGGAGCAAGTCGCCGTGCGGATGATCCATGCGTCGGGAATGGTGAAACTTGCCGGGTTCCTGCGGTTTTCCGACGGCATGGTGGTCCGGGCGCGCAAGGCGCTGGAATCGGGAGCGCCGATACTCTGCGACACCAGGATGGTCAGCGAAGGCGTGACGCGCCGGAGGCTTCCCGCATCCAACGACGTGGTGTGCACGCTTCAGGATCCCTCGGTTCCGAAACTCGCGGCCGAGTCGGGCAACACGCGCTCGGCCGCCGCACTGGAGCTTTGGCGTCCCCGGCTTGAAGGTGCGCTCGTGGCGATCGGAAACGCCCCCACGGCGCTCTTTCATTTGCTGAACATGCTGGAGGGTCCGGACTGCCCCCGACCCGCCGCGATCATCGGTTGCCCCGTCGGATTCGTGGGCGCCGCGGAATCGAAGGCGGCTCTCTGGAAAGATCGGCCGGTGCCCTGTTGCATCGTGGATGGGCGCCTAGGCGGAAGCGCTGTCACCGTGGCGGCCATCAACGCGATCGCGAGTTCCGCGGAATGACCGGAACGGTCTACGGTGTCGGCCTGGGGCCAGGTGAACCTGATCTCATGAGCGCGAAGGCGCTCAAGCTGCTGGCAAATGCCCGCCACGTCGCGTTCTTTCGCAAGAAGGGGCGGGCAGGGCGCGCCCGGACGCTGGCCGGCGACCTGGTTCCGGCGGACGCGGTCGAATTTGCAATGGAATATCCCCTGACGACGGAAATCCCCCTCGACGATCCGCGGTACAACCGGACCCTGGCGGAATTCTATGACGGTTGCACCGCGCACCTCGCCGCCGTTGCCGAGGGTGGCGAGGACGTCGTCGTTCTCTGCGAGGGCGATCCGTTCTTCTATGGCTCCTTCATGCACCTGCACGGACGCTTGAACGCCCTGGTGCAGGTCGAGGTCGTTCCGGGCATTCCCGGCATGGCAGCCGCCTGGACGGCGAGCGGCGCGCCGATCGCCTGGGGCGATGATATCCTGACCGTTCTGGCGGGAACGCTCGACGAGGATGTCCTTGTGCAGCACATGGCAGCCGCCGATGCGCTGGTCGTGATGAAGGTGGGACGCAACCTGTGCAAGGTGCGGACCGCGCTTGAACGGGCCGGGCGTGCGCAGGATGCCTGGATGATCGAATGCGCCGCGATGGTGGATCAGAAGGTCGCTCGGCTTGCCGATGTGCCGGAAGGCCATGTGCCTCCGTACTTCACGATTGTCCTGGTGCACGGGCAGGGGCGGCGGCCGTGAGCGGCTGGGTTGCGGTTGCGGGCCTTGGGCCGGGAGGCGAGGCCCTGATCACGCCCGAGGTCCGGACGGCACTGGCTGAGGCGACCGACGTTGTCGGATATTCCCGCTATGTCGACAGGGTTCCCATGCGCGAGGGGCTCCGCCGACATGCGTCCGGGAACAGGGTGGAGGCCGAACGGTCGCGCCTTGCCTTGGGACTGGCCGCAGAGGGCCGCCGGGTGATCGTGGTTTCGTCGGGCGATCCGGGCGTGTTCGCGATGGCGTCGGCAACATTCGAGGCGATGGAGGCCGGCCCGGAAACCTGGCGGGATCTGGACGTCCGCGTTCTCCCCGGCATAACGGCAATGCTTGCCGCCTCCGCGCGGGCGGGCGCGCCGCTGGGCCATGACTTCTGCGCGATCAACCTCTCCGACAATCTCAAGTCCTGGTCCCTGATCGAGAGGAGGCTTCGGCTCGCGGTCGAGGGCGACTTTGCCTGCGCGCTGTACAATCCTCGGTCCAAGGCTCGGCCGGACGGATTTGCCCGCGTCCTGGAACTGCTGCGTGAGCTTTGCGAACCAGGGCGCCTTGTCATCTTTGCCCGTGCCGTCACGACATCGGACGAGACTGTCAGGACCGTGCCGCTCTTCGACGCGAAGCCCGAAATGGCTGACATGCAGACCGTCGTGATCCTGGGATCGAGTCGTACCCGCAGGATCGAGCGGAACGGAATGCCGCCCCTCGTCTACACGCCACGATCGGCGACGGAATGAGCAATCCAGCGCAGCACCTTCTCGACAGTGCCGACTTCGTGTCGCTGCGGCGGATCGGGCCGATCGATCATGATTACCGGCAGGCCAAGCCCGCGGGCGGCGTCGATCTTGGCGCGAGCGCCTTCGCCGCCAGCGTTCCTGGAAATCACAAGGTCAATCCGGCGGGTTTCGAGAAGGTCACGCTCTGCCGCTTCGGCAAATGGCCCGCGATCAATGATGATGTCGTGATGCGGCAGGGCGGGGCGGTCCTTCGGGGCATCGACGAATCGCAAGAGATAGTGATGCTGAGGCGCGGTTCCGAAGACAGGGACTTCCGTTCGCCCGATGGCAAGGAAAATTCGCTTGGGCGTGTTGCCAAGCGACCTGGCGGCTCGGGCCACGTTCGGCACTCGGGTCCAGCGATCGCCGGGGCCGGGCGTCCACGGCGGTCGTGCAAGCGCGATCAAGGGCACGCCAGCGGCTGCACTCGCCGCGACCGCGTTCCGGCTTATCTGCGCGGCGAACGGGTTGGTGGCGTCGATCAGGTGCGTGACGGAGTGATTCTTGAGATACGCGGCCAAGCCCGCTTCGCCGCCAAATCCGCCGGTGCGGGTCGGCAGGGGCTGTACGACGGGATTCGCCACGCGACCGGCGTAGGAGAACGTGGCACGCAGCCCCATGGCGGCGACGTGCGCCGCAAGGGCGCTCGCCTCGGCGGAGCCGCCCAGGATCAGGAGATTTGGTGCCATGTCTGAAGCTCGCTGGCTGACGATAATCGGTCTCGGCGAGGATGGACCGGAGGGCCTGTCGCCCGCAAGCCTGGATGCGTTGCATGCGGCGGAAGTGATCATGGGGTCCGAACGGCATCTGTCCTTGGTCAGGGACAGCGGTGCCGAGCGAATCACGTGGCCGATCCCGTTCGATGACGGATTGCCCGTGCTTGAAGGACTTCGCGGCCGCAAGGTGGCCGTGCTTGCGTCCGGCGATCCCTTCTGGTTCGGGGCGGGAAGCGTCATTGCCCGGCGCTTCGCCCCGGGAGAGTGGCGTGCCATTCCCGGTGCATCCGTGTTTTCGTTGGTGGCGGCGCGGTTGGGCTGGCCGCTGGAGCGCGTGGTCTGTCTCGGGCTTCACGCCGTCCCGTTTGCCCGGCTCAGGCCGCATCTGGCGGCGGGACAGCGCACGATCGCGACGGTTCGTGACGGTGCGGCGGTCGGTGAACTGGCCGCCTATCTCGATGGTCTCGGTCTTGGCGAAACGCGAATGCATGTCCTTGAAGCTCTTGGGGGGCCGCGCGAACGGCGCCGTGAAGTCGCCGCAGGTTCCTATGCACTTGAGGACGTGGCCCATCCGGTCGCCGTGGCGTTCGAGGTGGCTGGCTCGAACGCAGGCCTTTCGGCAGCCAGCGGGCAATCCGATGATGTCTTCGAAAGCGACGGACAAATGACCAAGCGGCCCATCCGGGCGATCACGCTGTCTGCGCTCGCGCCACGGCCCGGGGAACGGCTTTGGGACATCGGGTCGGGCTCAGGCTCGGTCGCGATCGAGTGGCTGATGGCACATGTCTCGACCCAGGCTGTCGCCATAGAGGCGAGGGCTGACCGCGCCGCGCGAATCCGGAAGAATGCCACGGCGCTTGGCCTGGACCGGCTCGTGGTGGTCGAGGGCCAGGCCCCTGAATCTCTCAGTGGCCTTGAAGTTCCGGACGCCGTGTTCATCGGTGGCGGCCTCGACCGTGGTCTCCTTGACTGGGTCTGGGGCGACCTTGCCCCGGGCACGCGGGTCGTTGCCAATGCCGTGACGCTCGAGACGACCGCGCTTCTTGCCGAAGCGCAGGCCGAATTCGGAGGCACGCTGACCAGGATCGAGCTGGCCGAAGCCGCTCCTGTCGGGCGGTTTCGGGGCTGGAAGACTGCCTATCCTGTCGTGCAATGGTGCGTGGCTCGCTGAAAGCGGTTGTTTCTTGCGATCGATCCGCGATTGCGGGAGAAATGGGCGCAGCCCGCAGACAGGCACGCTGGAGATTGCGACCACCAGTCCCCTGGCGCAGCGATAGCGCCGTTCATTCGGTTGCTTGCCATATCCATGGTTCTTCACGTGCTTGCATTGACGGCCCGGAGCTGCGCTCAGGTCCGGGATTGGGC
>VYCX01000389.1:4280-6278 GCA_009843725.1 Boseongicola sp. SB0675_bin_26 | reverse complement strand
TGGTCGATCTCCTCGAAAACTGCTCCGAACGTCTGGACCAGATCATGATTCCGAAGGTCGGGTGCGAGGCCGACATCTATGCCGTCGATGCCTTGGTGTCAGCCGTGGAATCCGCCACCGGGAGAACCAAACACATAGACCTGGAGGTGATTGTTGAGACTGCCGCCGGGATCACCAACGTGGAACGGATCGCGGCAAGCTCTCCTCGTCTCAAGGCCATAAGCCTGGGCGCGGCGGACTTCGCGGCCTCGATGGGCATGCAGACGACCGGCATCGGCGGCACCCAGGAAAACTACTACATGGCACGGGAAGGAAGCAAGTACTGGTCCGACCCTTGGCACTGGGCTCAGACCGCGATCGTGGCGGCTTGCCGAACCCACGGCGTCCTTCCGGTCGACGGACCGTTTGGGGATTTTTCCGACGACGAGGGATTCCGTGCACAGGCACTGCGATCTGCAACGCTTGGGATGGTTGGCAAGTGGGCGATCCATCCAAGACAGATCGCACTTGCCAATGAAGTGTTCACGCCGTCGGCGGACGCGATCGTCGAAGCCAGGGAAATCCTCGCCGCGATGGAGGAGGCGCAGCGGTCGGGATCCGGTGCCGCCACCTACAAGGGAAGGCTTGTTGACATCGCGAGCGTGCGGCAGGCCGAAGTCATTGTGAGACAGGCCGAACTGATCGACCTGTGAATCGGCGGCCGCTCGTCAGGCGGCGCGTCCCGTTGCCGGGCGCGCCCTGCACTCTTCCACCTGATCGCAAGTCCGACGACCGGCAGGGAAACCTACTGGGTCTCGGCCCTGGGCACCGCGTGGTCTAGTCCGCCGTCGCGGGAGGTCACACCGCGCTACACGCAGGCCAGCCAGACATCGTATCGCGTGTTGCGACCGCCGCTCTCCAGCCTGCGAAAAGCGTCCATCTGCAGGAACCGTCCGGATCGCGGGTCGCAGTCGCCTTCGAACAACCGGTCATCTTCATGCATTTTCCGGCATTCATGCCGCCCTTGAGACCGTCGCCCCAACTCGGAGCGTTCGGGCCGGGCCCCTTGCCTGACGGCCATTGAACTTGTGACCATGAACGTCCCAGAATCGCGCCGTTGCAAGCACGTAGCCAACATCTTCCCTGGCACGCCTCCGTGAATCCAGGACCAGACCGGTGAACCAGGCCAGCCACTCGGTTATGTCCATGCCTCGCCTCCCGGCACGATCGAGCGCGTCGTAGTAGTCCTGAACCTTGCCTTGGATCGTCGCGGACAGGCGCAACAGCGCAGGACGCACGAGTTCTTGTGGCAAGGCAATGTCCGCCATGGCACGTCCGACCCGACCATTGCCGTCGTCAAGCGGGCGAATGCGCCCGAACAAGGGATGTGCCACGCCCGCAAGCACCGCACCCTTGAAGTTCCGGCTTCCGTTGAACCACTCGACAAAGCGCGTCATCTCTCCGGGCATCCACCTGGACGGCGGAGCCTCGTCGCGAACGGTCTCATCCCGAGGCGGCGCACCCAGAAAACCCTAGGCAAGGCGATGTGACTGCGACCGGGCCGCGTGGCCAGGACGTTGAGTGAATCCCGAATTGCAGTGCGCGTGCACCTGGTGCCTCCAACATGGCGCATGTCCACAGGAGCACCTGCACCGGCTCATTGGAGCCGGCGCACAATCAGAACTGTCACGTGGCGGCAGCGACGGCACGCTTGGCCATGACGGAAACCAGATTGGCACGGTAGACGCCATCGCCGTGGATGTCGGACAACATCTCTGCCGCACTCACGGAAATGCCGTTCAGCGCTTCCGCGGAGAATTCGCCCCCAAGTGCGGCCTCGAATTCGCCCGCCCGGAATGCGCCGTCCGCACCGGCCCCGGTGACCCCGACGCGGACGCCGCCATCACCCCTTGCAACGAAGACGCCGCACTTGGCGTAGCGCGAAGCGGGGTTCGGGAACTTGGCATAGGCGCCTGCCTCCGGTGCCGTGAACCCAATCGACGTGATGAGTTCGTCATC
>VYCX01000389.1:0-4270 GCA_009843725.1 Boseongicola sp. SB0675_bin_26 | reverse complement strand
CGATCGTGCCGCGATGGCGAACCGCCGGATCGCCGATATTCGCGGCCATTTCGCAAATTGACGGACAGACGTCGCGCAACTCTCCGCTGGCCGCGACTTCCGCATGCGTCGTCGCGGCTCCAATCGTCACCTCACGCCCCGAAACCGTGATCCCGCGCAGGTCCGCCGCGCCAGACACGTCGACCAGGTCCGACGGCGCCGCGAGGCGAGTCTTCATGGCCGGTATCAGCGTCTGCCCGCCCGCAAGGAACTTCCCGTCCTCCGTTCCGGAAAGGAGTCTGGCAGCTTCGGATGCGTTGGACGCCTTGTGGTAGTTCAATGAATGCATCGCCTCTCTCCCTATTCCGCGGCAATTCCTGTGCCGGAAGCCTGGATTGCCGCCCAGACCTTCGCGGACGTCGCCGGCATGCTGATGTCGTTGTTGCCGATGGCGTCGGTGATCGCGTTGATGACGGCTGGCGGCGAACCGATGGCCCCAGCCTCCCCGCAGCCCTTTATGCCGAGCGGATTCGTCGCGCACCGAGTGTTGTGATGCTCGACCACGAAGCTCGGCACGTCTTCGGCCCGCGGCATCGTGTAATCCATGTAGGACCCCGATACCGGCTGGCCGCCATCGTCATACACCATCTCCTCCAGCAAGGCCTGCCCGACACCTTGGGCAATGCCGCCATGAACCTGGCCTTCGACAATCATCGGATTGATGATCACTCCGAAATCGTCCGAGGCAACGAACTTCACGACGTCGGTCTTTCCGGTGCCTGGATCGATCTCGACCTCGGCTATGAAGCAGCCCATCGGGAAGGTGAAGTTCTCGGGATCGTAGAAAGCCCCCTCCTTCAGACCGGGCTCCATGCCGGCGGGCAGGTTATGCGCGGTGTAGGCCGCAAGTCCCACCTCGTGCCAGCCGAGCGCCTTGTTGGTGCCCGGCACCTTGACCTGGCTGTCCTCCATCACCAGTTCGTCCGGATTGCGTTCCAGCAGATGCGCCGCGATCTTCCGCACCTTCACCTCGACCTTGTCACAGGCCTTGACGATCGCCGAGATGCCGACAGGACCTGAGCGCGACCCGTAGGTGCCCATGCCGAACTGCACCTTGTCCGTATCGCCATGGACGATCTGGATGCTGTCGAGCGGCACTCCGAACCGCTCTGCCACGACCTGCGCAAAGGTCGTTTCATGGCCCTGCCCGTGGCTGTGCGAGCCGGTCAGGACCTCAATCGTTCCGACCGGGTTCACGCGCACTTCCGCCGACTCCCAGAGACCGACGCCGGCCCCGAGCGAGCCAACCGCAGCCGAAGGTGCGATTCCGCAAGCCTCGATGTAACAGGCCATGCCGATACCGCGCAGCTTGCCACGATTGGCGGCCTCCGCCTTGCGCACCGCGAAGCCGGACCAGTCCGCAGCCTCCATGGCCTGGTTCATGTTGCCTTCGAAATCTCCCGAATCATAGTTCATTGTGACTTGGGTCTGGTACGGGAACTCCTTGACGAAGTTCACGCGCCGCAGTTCCGCCGGATCCTTGCCCATCTCGCGCGCGGCCGTCTCCACAAGGCGCTCCACGACGAATGACGCTTCCGGCCGCCCGGCGCCGCGATAGGCATCCACGGGCACGGTGTTCGTGTAGCATGCCAGGACTTCGCAATGGATCGCCGGGATGTCGTATGTTCCCGAAAGCAGCGTCGCGTAGAGATACGTCGGCACGGCGCTCGAAAAGAGCGACATGTAGGCACCGAAGTTCGCCCTGGTCGAGACCTTGAAGCCCACGATCCTGCCATCGGCATCGAAGCCCATCCGCGCCTTGGTGACATGATCGCGTCCGTGGGCATCAGTCAGGAAGGACTCCGTCCTCTCCGCCGTCCACTTGACGGAGCGCCTGGTCTTCATCGAAGCCCAGAGGCAGACGATCTCTTCGGGGTAGATGTAGATCTTCGACCCGAACCCTCCGCCCACATCAGGCGCGATCACGCGAAGCTTGTGCTCGGGGGCAACCTGATAGAAGGCGCTCAGCACCAGCCGCGCCACATGGGGATTCTGGCTGGTCGAATACAGCGTGTAGTGGTCTTCCGCGTCGTCGTAGGTCGCAACCGCAGACCGGGGCTCCATCGCGTTCGGGGCGAGACGGTTGTTGGTGATGTCCATTTCCGTGACATGCGCCGCGCCCGCCAGGGCCGCCTCGGCCGCGTCGCCGTCGCCGAGCTCCCAGTCGTAGATCACGTTGCCGGGCGCGTTTTCGTGGATTTCCGGGGCGCCTTCGGCGAGGGCCGCCGCGATGTTCGCCGCCACGGGAAGTTCGTTGTAGCTCACCTCGACCGCCTCGGCCGCCGCCTGGGCCTCATCCTTGCTTTCCGCGATGACGACCGCCACCGCATCGCCAACATACCGCACCCTCTCGGTGGCCAGCGCAGACCATGCGCCCATGTTCATCGGGCTTCCGTCCTTCGACGAGATCGCCCAGCCACAGATCAGGTTGCCGATGCCGTCGCCGGTCAATTGCGCACCGTCCAGAACGGCGATGACGCCGCTCATCCCCTCGGCCGCGGACGTCTCGATTCCCTTGATCTCTGCATGTGCGTGCGGAGACCGGACGAACGCCGCATAGGTCTGGTTCTCCATCCTGATGTCGTCGGTATACTTGCCCTTGCCGGTAATGAAGCGCTTGTCCTCCTTGCGCTTGACCGGTGCACCGATTCCTTCGCTCATCTGTCGCCCTCCTCACATCTCGCTGGCGGCTTGCGCAATCGACTTCACGATGTTGTGGTAGCCGGTGCATCGGCAGATATTGCCTTCAAGCTCGTGACGGATCGCGGCCTCGTCGAGCGTCCTTCCTTCAGCCTTGTAGCGATTGACCATGTCGATCCCGCTCATGATCATGCCGGGCGTGCAGAAGCCGCACTGAAGCCCGTGATTGTCATTGAATGCCCTCTGCATAGGATGCAGGTCGCCGTTCGCCACGCCCTCGATGGTCGTGACCTCCGCGCCTTCGGCCGCGGCGGCCAGCATGCTGCAGGACTTCACCGCCTTGCCGTCAACGTGAATCACGCAGGTGCCGCACTGGCTCGTGTCGCATCCGACATGCGTGCCGGTCAGGCGCAGGTGCTCGCGAATGTAGTCGACAAGGAGAGTTCGGTCCTCGACATCGGCGGATACGGCCTTGCCGTTCACCGTCATGGAGACTGTGCTCATCTTGATCCTCCTAGGAATTCACATCGGGTCGCCGGGACATGACTGAACGATAGCAAAGACTGGCATTCAGGGAAGCAAAAATATTCGCCCCGGACACGGAACCCGAGAGATTCTTCCGGCGCCCTGAGCTTTCGCCTTTTCAGCACGCCCGGAACCCTGCAATTTGACTGCATGACCGACATCCTTCTCCTGGCATTCATCTTCTTGATCGCAGGCGTCGTTTCCGTCCCCATCGCCACGCGCCTTGGAATAGGCTCGGTTCTCGGCTACCTCGTCGCGGGCGTCGCGATCAGCCCGGTTCTCGCGCTGCTCGATGTCGACGTGCATGCGATCCAGCAGGTTGCCGAACTTGGCGTCGTCTTGATGCTGTTTCTCATCGGGCTCGAGCTGGAACCGAGGTACCTGTGGCAGATGCGGCTCAAGGTGCTTGGGCTGGGCGGTGGCCAGATACTGCTGACGACAGCCGTCGTGGCGGGCCTGGCCAACATGCTGGGCCAGCCCTGGAACGTGTCGGTTGCCATCGGTCTCGTGCTGGCGCTCTCCTCGACGGCGATCACGCTGCAGACCCTGACCGAAAAGGGTCTGCTGAAGAGCCCGGGCGGCGAGTCCGGTTTCTTTGTCCTTCTGACCCAGGACGTGGCCGTCATCCCGATCCTCGCGGTCGTGCCGTTGCTGGCGATTCCCGAACTGACGGGTTCCTCGGCAACGTCTGTCGCGGAGGGCCACGGCCCGTCCTTGAGCCTCGTGGAGGGAATGAACGGCTGGCAGACAGCCGTCGTGACGCTGAGCGCGGTCGGCATCGTGATTCTCGGAGGAAACTACCTGACACGCCCCGCGCTCCGGTTCATCGCGGTCACGGGCCTCCGCGAGATCTTCGTCGCAACCGCCCTTGCCATCGTCGTGACCATCGCGCTCCTGATGGTGCTCGTCGGCCTTTCCCCGGCGCTTGGCGCGTTCATCGCAGGCGTCGTGCTTGCCAACAGCGAGTACCGCCACGAACTCGAGAGCGACATCGACCCGTTCCGCGGGCTCCTCCTCGGCCTCTTCTTCATTACGGTCGGGGCCGGCATCAACTTCGCGCTCCTGT
>VYCX01000351.1 GCA_009843725.1 Boseongicola sp. SB0675_bin_26 | reverse complement strand
CTCCCGGATCAGGTGCAGGACGTCCTTCTGCACAGTGACATCCAGCGCGGTTGTGGGTTCGTCGGCGATCACGAGCTTGGGACGCGAGGCGAATGCCGCCGCGATGAGCGCACGCTGGCGCATGCCGCCGGAGAGCACATGCGGGAAGGACTTGGCAACCTTGGTCGCGGAAGGAATGCGCACCGCGTCAAGCCAGCGGACAACCTCCATTTTGGCGTCGGCTGTGCCTTTGGGCAGCACCTCTGCAAGCTGCGCAGAGATCGTCCGGCATGGGTTCAGCGCGCTCAACGGGTCCTGCGGGATCAGCGCCAAGTCACGTTTCAGAAGTGCGCGGCGCGCGCGCGCACCAAGTGCCAACAGGTCCGTTCCATTGAGCCGGATCGCACCACCCGTTACAGTGACATCACGGGGCAAGACTCCCAAGATCGCCTTGCCCAACATCGACTTGCCGGCGCCGCTCTCGCCCACGACGCCAGCGATCTCGGAGGACTCGATTGTCAGGTTGACACCGCGCAGTACAGGAGCGCCGCGCAGGCCGAGCGACAGGCTATCGACCTGCAACAAGCTCATTTGCGCAGCACCGGGTCTAGGTAGAACCGCAACGCATCGCCCATCGCGTTCAGCCCGAGGATCGTGATCACCAGCGCGCCCACGGGGAAGGCCATGACCCACCAGGCCTCGTTGATGACGCGGCGGCCCTCGGCAATCATGTCGCCCCAAGTCGCCGCGCCTGAGGACACCGAGAGTGAGACGAAGCTGAGAATTGTTTCAACTGTGATCGCGATGCCGATTTCGAAGAAGAAGAGCGTGACCAGCAGCGGCAGCACGTTGGGCAGCACCTCTCGGATCAGGATCGACAGGTCGCTGCCACCGGCGATGCGAGCGGCGTCGATGTAGTCTCGGCTGCGTTGCTGCAGCACGTCGGCGCGCACAACGCGGGCAAACCGCGTCCAGTCGATCACTGCCACCACGATGATCACCGATGTCAGCGTCGTGCCCAGCATCGCCACCAGGATGATCGACAGCAAAACGGGCGGGAAAGATAGCCACACATCCACGATCCGGCTGATGACGTTGTCGATCCAGCCGCCATAGAACCCCGCCAACGCGCCCAAGATCACCCCAGCCAGCGCCGCGAGGCAAGCCACCGACACGCCCACGATCATCGCCAATCGTGCGCCGTAGATCAGCCGCGAGGCCACATCACGCCCCAAGCTGTCGGTGCCCAGCGGATAGGCCCAGGCGTTCTCGATGCCGAAATATGCCAGATCATCGTTCAGCCAGGCGGGTGGCATGTTGATCAGAAAGAGATCGTCAAGCGTGGGGTCATGCGGTGCGATCCAGGGCGCGAAGAGCGCTGCGGCCAGCAGCGCTCCGATTGCAGCGCAGCCAAAGACCATCCGCAGAAGGGTGATCCTCTCGGTCGAGCGCTCTAACCCGGTACCGCCGCCTCCACGACCTTTCTCCAGGGAGAAGCTCTCAACACTGCTCATCGCACCGTCCTCAGACGGGGATCGGCGGCGCGATAAAGTTCGTTGCTGGCCAGATTGATCATGATGAAGATCAGCGCGAAGACCAGCACGATCCCCTGGATCAGCGGAAGGTCACGGTTGATAACCGCAGAGATCGCAGTGGAGCCGATGCCGGGCCATGAAAACTGCCGTTCGATAAGCACGGTGCCGCCGATCAGGAATGTCAGTTGCACCGAGGTGAGCGCGATGGTTGGGATCATGGCGTTGCGCAGGGCCTCGCCCAGGACGATGGCGAGCCTGCTCTTGCCTTTGGTCTGAGCGAGCATGACATAGTCCTGCGCCATCGCCTCTTCCAGTGCGCCTTTCAGCACCCGGGTGATGCCCGCCGCCAAAGGCAAGGCGAGGGCCAGCGCAGGCAGGACCGCGTAGCGCGTGAGCTCCGCGAAGGCGTCAATGCGGAACGTGACCAGCGACTCCAACAAGTAGAAATTCGTGGCGAAGTCCTGCGCCGTTCGCGGGTCGAACCGGCCTGAGATGGGCATCATCGGCGCAAAGAGCGTCACCGCAAGGATGAAGATCAGCGCCCAAAGGAAATCGGGGATCGCTTGCGCCAGCCCCGCCAGCCCATCGATGGCCAGCGTCGCGCTGTCCACTTGCAGCCAGACCGCCAGGACAGAGAAGGCAAAGGCCAGCACCAAGGCGATGAGGCTTGCCAGCAGCACCAGTTCCAGCGTGGCGGGCAGGCGGTCGAGGATGATTTCCGTCACCGGCAAGCGGAACTGCGTCGACATCCCGAAATCAAGCCACGCGACGTTGCGCAGCCAGATCACGTATTGTGCGGGAATTGACTTGTCGAGCCCGTAGAGCCGCTCAAGATTGGCGCGCACCTCGTCCGTTGCGCCCGGTGGCAGCATCATCGAGATCGGGTCTCCGGGCACCAGCCGCAAGATCACAAAGATCACGACCGACACCCCCAGAAGCGTCAGGAAAATCGAACCAATCGTAACGAGCAGGCGGGCCATTTTCAGAATGCAGAGTCACCTGTCCCGGGCTTGATCCCGGACCTCAACCTGTGGCCTGGCGAGGTCCCGGGGCCGGGCCCGGGACGAAGTCGAGCTTAGTTGCTGCTGACGTTCTGAGGCAGCAGGAAGTTCGCCACATGCGGTGTGACAGACAGCCCGTCGCGATAGATGATCGGCTGAACGAACTGCAAGAGCGGGATCACCATCGCGTTCTCGGCGATATAGGCATCCACCTTTTGATAGCCCGCGATCCGGGCGTCCTCGTCGTCCTCGCCCCAGAGCGGCCCGATCATCGCGTCCACGTCCTCGGTGTCCCAGGTCGAATGCGGCGAGGGACCGAACATCGAGAACCCGGTCGAGGTCGACGGGTCACCGATGGAGTTGCCCCAGTTGTAGAAGGCCGCAGGCGCCAAGGCGTCGCGGGCCCGCAGATCGAAATGCTTGGCGATTTCATAGACCTCGATTTCGGCCTCAATGCCTACACGTTTCCACATTCCAGTGACCGCCTGGATCATCTCGTAATCCTTGGGCTTGAAGCCGCGGGTGGTCTGGATCTTGAACTTCACCGGATTGTCAGGGGAATAGCCGGACGCCGCCAGAAGCTCCTTGGACCTTTCGGGGTCATAGGCCACGGTCGTTTCCGCCGTGAAGGCCGCGTATTCTGGTGCCTGCAACGTGTCGATGGGCACGCCATAGCCGCGCAGGAGCCGGTCCACGATCAGGTCTTTGTTGATCGCATGGGCGGCGGCCTTGCGGACATTTGCATCCTCCATCACGCCCACATCGTTGATGAAGATCATGCCGATGTCAGAGACCGGCGTGGTTACCCCATTTAGCCCGTCCTTGGCGGCGAGGCGGTCGTACTCCTCGTACGGGATCTCCAGGGTGATGTCAGACGCGCCGGTCTCGACCTCGGCCACGCGGGCAGAGGCATCGGGGAGGAACTTGAAGATCACCGTCTCGAACTCGGGCGCCTCGCCCCAGTATCCATCATAGCGCTTAAGCCGCACGAAGGAGTTCGCCACGTACTCGTCGACCATGTAGGGGCCGGAGCCGATGGGGGCCTTTTCAAAGCCCTCCGCGCCGACCTCGGCGTAGTAGTCCTTGGGCAGCACATAGGCGGTCAGGAACGCCATCCACTTGAAGATCGTGGGGTCAAAGCGCAGCACGTCCGCATCGATCCGGTTGCCGTCCACAGTGAAGTTCCCAAGCGTCGACCACAGGAACTGGATCGGGTTGCCGGTCTCTTCCTTGCCTGCGCGTTCCAGCGACCATACAACGTCCGCAGGCGTCACCGGATCGCCGTTATGCCAGGACGCCCCCTCGCGCACCACCATGAAGACCTTCGAGCGGTCCTCGTTCCAGCCCCATTCGGTCAAGAGCCCGGGGCGAAAGGACAGATCCGGGTTCTGGTCGATATACTGGTCATAGACCGATTTGTAGATCGACTGGATCGTGGGGTTCACCGCCGAGACACCCACGGTGGCGTCCCAAGACGGCAGCGACACGTTATAGGCTATCGTCAGCGTGGAGTCGTCGGCAAAGGCGACATTCGCAGCCAGAGCCGTGCCGGCCAATGGGCCCAACAGCTTTTTCATGTTTATCTCCCTGATGTTCTTTGTTGCTTAGATTGGCTTGCCTTCGCTTGAGGCCCAGTTGGCCATCAGTTCATTTGAAGGCAGGGTCTCGTCCACCAGCTTCTTCGCGATCTCCTGGCCCGCTACGGGCAGGCCCGCCGGATCAAGCACGCCGATCTGCACAAGCACCGAGGCCTGATCCCAGTAGATGTGCTCGTGATAGAGCTTGTCGCCACGGAAGTTCACGATCGCGACAAGCGGGATCTCGACATACTTGCCGGTCGGCGCGATGCCAGGCAGCATCCAGTCGATCTCTCGGTCGTGGGTAAAGCAAAAGAGCATCTCATCGACCAACCGGTCGGTGCCGATTGTGCGCGAAATCGGGATCAGCTTGGTGTCGTCGGGATTGGCGTCGACGAAGTGGTGCTTGTAAAAGCGCGACAGGTGCTTGTAGCCCACCCCGCCCGTCATGGTCGGGATGTGGTTGACGTAAGGCTCGGCCACCATTGTCTTCATGGTCTCATGAACGTCGCGGGTGGCGAACTCGTGATAGCAGTGCATGTCCCACAGGTGGCTGAGGTCATAGATCGGCCCCAGCACCTTGCGCAGCAGCGTCAGCGAGCGCGAGAAGGCCATCATGGTCGAGGGCTTGTCGAAGCTGTCGCGGCCATGGGTGGCAAAGGCGTGGTCGACCCCCACGTAGTCGTAGAACTCGAAGTCGGGGCGATCGGCAAAGGCTTCCTTGATCTTTGCGACGGCCTCGGGCGGGGCGAACTTGTCGAGCTCGGCGGTATGGAAGACCATCGGGCAGGTGATGTTCTTGCCCTCGTCAAGGCTCTCCTCGATGGCGACGCCGTAATAGGACACCGCGCAGTCCACATCCGTTCGCGCCGCCGTCAGATAGGCGAGCTTGCCGCCCAGGCAGTAGCCCAGCGCGCCGACCTTGCCCGCGACCTCGTCCATTCCGCGCATATGGGCTATAGTGTCCCCGACATCCTTGATGCCCTGGTCCACGTCGAATCGTTGGTAGAAGCCGAAGGCCTTTCCGAAATCCTCCTCGGAGTAACCAAGGTTCACATCCGGCTCCATCCGCCAGAAGAGGTCCGGCACCAGCACGACATAACCCTCTTCGGCGAAGCAATCCGCCATCGACCGCATGTAGTCGTTGATTCCGAAGATCTCTTGCAGAAGCACCAGGCCGGGCCCCGAGCCCTTTGCTGGCTTTGTCATGTATGCTTTGAACGTGCCGCCGTCCGCGGCAGTCACTTCAATGAACGAACCTTCGGCCATGCAAGCCCTCCCATCGCAACAAAGGCCTTGGCCTCCGATTTTCTTGCATAGCAGATAGTACGAAATCACGGAAGACGTCTCTATGTTGTCGCCGCGGCTGAATTTTTTCTTGCGGGCCGGCAATTCATCCGGCACCGGATTCCGCTGTTTCGGCGACGATTCCGTGGCTGTTCTCCGGCCCCGCCTGCTCTGTGATCGATTGCGGACATGCCGATCTGCCTGGCGCCGTCTGGTGGGTTCCGCCGTTCTCGTCCGGAGCGGCGATTGTGCGGCTATGCGGTGGATTTCGTGCGTGGCTGCGAGTTCTGGCTGAGCCTGAGCCCGTCGAGCACGAGGCGCGGATTCCGGTTCAGGTCCCTGCTCGCCGACCTCGGCACGCTGACGCTGAACCAAGCCTGTCTTCCCGGACGGCCGGACAGCCGGTTCCTGCTGGTCTCGAAGCCGACCGAACTGCAGGCAAGGGCGTTCAACCTGCTGGGAATGGGCCCGGATCGCGATGCATACGCGAGCGAGACAACCTGATTCCGGCCGAAACGCCAGTCATGCTTGGCCGAAACCGCCTTCCCGGTCAGTGAAGTTCTGGCCAAGCATCTTGAGACATCTGTTTCGGACATTCGTTGCGGTGCGGAGTTTTGGCAAATCGGGCTGCGCTGGACGTTCGCGCGGTTCCCCAACACGGGACGTGCGTGCGCGCGCGCGACGTGAGAAGCCTCCCCGGTCGGCGATTGTCATGCAGGGGGTGCTCAGCCGCGAGGCCGTGCGCCTCTCGTTGGCATGCGCCCAGCGGCCACTTCCATGATACGCTGCATCACTCGCGGATGCGCGTCATCAGGCGTATGCGACCCTGTATCCCTCCACAGGTCGGCGGCCTCGTCGTCACCCCACGCTCGCAAACGTCTCGCAGCGGCGTCCCAACAGCGGTCATCCTGGAGCGACATCTCCT
>VYCX01000420.1 GCA_009843725.1 Boseongicola sp. SB0675_bin_26 | reverse complement strand
GGGTATGGCGAACCTTCCGGTTGCGTGAAGGCGTAGCCGAAGCCCGAATACAGCCGTTCCTGCGTTGGCCCGTCCGCCCATACGGGCATTCGCGAGCGCCGGGCATAGACGATTGGCCGCAGGTCGTCGATTCCGTGCACGTGATCGGCATGGCCATGAGTATAGATCACCGCATCGAGATCGCCGACGTTGGCGTCCAGCAGTTGCTGGCGCAGGTCGGGAGACGTGTCGATCAGCACTGCTGTCCTTGCATTGCCTTCTAACCGCTCGACCAGAAGCGAGCACCGCCGGCGCCGGTTTCTGGGGTTCGCGGGATCGCAGTCGCCCCAGCGTCCCCCGATCCGGGGCACGCCGCCTGACGAGCCGCACCCGAGAATGGTGAAGGTCAACTCTGCCATGCGGCAGCTTTCGCAAAGAGTCGCTCGAAGTTCTCCTCCGTTCGATCTGCGAACTCCTTGTAGTCCATTCCAAAGACCTCGGCTCCGACCCGTGCCGTGTCGGCAACGAAGGCCGGTTCGTTCCTTTTGCCGCGATTGGGCGGCGGGGCAAGATAGGGCGCGTCGGTTTCCAGCAGAATCCGGTCAATCGGCGCCGCAGCGAAAATCTGGCGGAGAGCGGCACTTCCGGGGAAGGCGGCAATGCCGGACATCGAAAGATAGAATCCGAGCTCGAGGGCTCTCTCGGCGAGCGATGGTCCGGAGGAAAAGCAGTGCATCACGCAGGAAAACGCGCCCGCCTGATGTTCCTCGGTCAGGATCCGCGCCATGTCCTCGTCTGCGTCACGGGCATGTATCACGAGCGGAAGTCCGGTCCGGCGCGCCGCCTCGACATGAATGCGGAGGCTCTCTTGCTGCACGGCGATGCTGTCCCGCGTGTAATGGTAGTCGAGGCCGGATTCGCCGATGCCGACGAATTTCGGATGAGCGGACAGGGAGACCAAGGCCTCGGCATCCACCGTGGGCTCCTTCGCCACTGACATCGGATGTATGCCGACGGCGTAGAATACAGGCGGATGGGTCTCGGCGATAGCGCGTATCGCAGGTTCGGCGGCAAGCCGTGTGCAGATTGTCACCATGCGATGAACGCCTCGGTCGGCAGCGCGAGCGACGACGTTGCCAAGCTCGCCATCGAACTCGGGAAAATCAAGATGGCAATGGCTGTCCGTGATCCTGGCCGGAATTGACATTGGTTCCGTATGGGTAGGTTCTGGTAGGGCGTCAACCCGGGGGCACCGTCGTCGGCTCGGGATCCCGCCGTGGTCCCGACGTCAGAGGGCGGCCGTTGCCTCGATCCGGAGGAATGCGTCCGTGAGCAGGCTTGCCGGATCAATGTTGACTTCCCGGCCATGCGTCAATCGCGTCGACAGTTCCTGCTGCAGTTCCGCCCATGCGTGCGCACGACCGGTGCTCGCGCCGAGCCGCCTGAGCGTTTCGATCTCGCCCGACGTCACCTCGGAATCGGGAGGCATTCCTGCGGCGGTTCGCGCGAGGCGGGCCAGCGCCCGATCCAGCAACCTTGCGGCCAGATCGAATCGCCGTTCGGCTCCGCGTGCCGATGCCTTTTCGGCGAACTTCAGCAACTTGGCCCGGTCCATGGATGGCGCCGTGGCGATCACGTCCATGACCTCTCCGTAGAGTTCAAGGCCGCCTTCGTTCACCAGCCGGACAGCTTCGCCGACCGAGCCGTGTGCAAGGGCGTGAAGTCCGCCGGCGCTTTCTGCAGTGATGCCGGCTTCCGACAGGGCGAGATCCATTTCGGCATTGTCCAGCTCCCGCAGCCTCATGATCCGGCATCGCGACCGGATCGTGGGAAGAAGTCGCGCCGGCTGGTGGCTGACCAAGATGAGAACGGTGTTTCCAGGCGGTTCTTCCAGCAGCTTGAGGAGGGCGTTTGCGGCGGAAAGGTTCATGTCGTCAGCGGCATCCAGGATGACGACTCGGCATCCTCCATCGGTGGCGGTCAGGCCAAGAAACCGGTTGAGCCTCCGGATCTCGTCTACCGTGATCCAGTTCTTCAGGCGCTTGCGGTCAGCGTCCCATTCACGCCGGATCAGGAGGCAGCCGGGATCTGACAATGCGGCGACACGGCGGGCAACGGGATGATCTGCGGACATGTCCAGGCCCGTCGGAGCGGAACCGTTCTTCCCGGCCTCGCCGCCAGTTCGTGCCAGCAGATTCCGCGCCATTGACCAGGCCAAGGTTGCCTTTCCTACGCCGCGCGGTCCGGTCAGGAGCCAGGCATGATGCATTCTGTCATTGCCAAGCGACGCGAGGATCTCGGCCACGGCATCCTTGTGACCAAACAGCCGGAGGGTCTCGCGCGGATGCGGCGCACCCTCGGCACGGTCGGCTTCGGGCGGGCTTTCATCATTCATGGGTTCCGGCCTGCAATCCGGGAGATGTCACGTGCGATGGCATTGACGCCGCGATTTCCGTCGATCAAGTGGCATCGGCCGGGATTGTCGCCTGCGAGCGCGCGAAATCCCTCGCGCACGCGATCCTGAAAGCCTTGCCCCATCTCCTCGAACCTGTGTTCGCCTGAATCGCGTTCCAGGCCGCGCCTGAGAGCTTCGGACGGATCCATGTCGATTATGAATGTCAGGTCAGGATCCTTGCCTATCACCGCGTCGTGGAACCGGTCCACGAGCGCACGCAGTTCCCGACGGGCTGCGCCTTGATACACGCGCGTCGAATCCGCAAACCGGTCCGATATGACGGTGGCGCCCCGTTCAAGCGCCGGGCGAATGGTCTTCTCCAGATGATCGCGCCTTGCCGCCGTGAAGAGCAGGATCTCGGTTTCGGCTGACCAGCGTTCGGGAGGGCCTTCGACCAGAAGCCGACGGATTTCCTCGGCGCCGGGCGAGCCACCCGGCTCACGTGTCAGGACGACGTCAAGACCCTTGGAATCCAGGCTTTCGGCAAGGAGCCTGGCTTGCGTGGACTTTCCGCACCCGTCCATGCCTTCAAACGTGATAAGGCGTCCTGCGTTCATTCCAGCAGGCTTTGCACCTGCCCGATGGCCATGTCAAACAGAAGGGAGGACGAAGCGCGCACGCGTGGCACAAAGCCGCCGCGGGTCGCTTCGCGGTCCGAGACAAGCGGGAATCGCCTTTCTGGGATGCTCGGGACCGAGACAACGAGCTCGGCCACCTGCGCGCCCTCGGCGATCGGAGCGTCGAGCGGCGAGAGGTATTCGAAGCGTATTGTGACGCTGTCCTGTCCAACGGTCGGGAAAGGCATGCGGAAGTCATCGCCTGCAACCGCGTTGACGCTGGACTGACTTCCCATCCAGACTGGAATCTCGCCGATGACGTCACCTTTGGAAGCAACCTCCTTGATGGTGAATTGGCGAAGGCCCCAAACTATCATCGCCTCGGCTTCACGGCGGCGTGCTGCCGCACTTTCGAGACCGGTGAAGGCAAAGATCAGGCGCCGCCCGGATTGGACGGCGGATCCCACAAGACTGTAGCCGGTTTCCTCGGTGTGCCCGGTCTTCAGCCCGTCCGCTCCGAGACCGGTTCCCAGCACCGGATTGCGGTTGAACCTGTTGGCTGGCGAGCGGCCGTCATAGTCGAATTCCTCCATCGCGAAATACCCGTAATGCTCGGGAAAATCCTTGATCAGCAGCGCCGCCAGCTTCACCAGGTCGCGGAGGCTCATCCGATGCTGTGGATGGGGCCAGCCGCTGGCATTGGCAAAGGTCGAGTCCTTGAGCCCGATTTCGCGTCCCCGCAGGGTCATCCGCTGCGCAAATGCCTCTTCCGTTCCGGCCAGCCCTTCCGCCACGACCACGCATGCGTCGTTGCCGGACTGGACGACGATCCCCTTGATCAGCTCCTCGGTGGTGGGTCGGTCGGTTTCATCAAGGAACATGGTCGAGCCGCCCATGTTGCGCGCCTTGGTCGAGACGGTGAAGGTCGTGTCCAGGTCGATGTGGCCTTCCTTCAGTGCCTCGAAGACCATGTAGAGCGTCATCAGCTTTGACATCGACGCAGGCGGCTTCGGCTTGTCCGCGTCCCTTTCGAAGAGTACCGTGTCGGTCTCGAAGTCATAGATGAGCGCGGCCTTCGCGGGGGTTTCGTATACGGGTTGCGCAGCAACCGCAGCAGCGACAAAGACGGACATTGCAAGGACGAGCGAAAAGGCAGCGATCCGCCCAATCAGGGTACGAGTCCCCCTTGACGGCAACTCTGCGAGGCAATCGCCCTGTCGGGCGTCTTCGGTCTGGCTCAAGGCAAATCCAGGTTCTTGATCATTGGCGCTTGGCGAGTGCAAGACACGAGATCCGCAACTTTTGGCCCTGGATGCGTTTTCGACATGCGCAGTCAGCAAGCGGAGGAGCCTTGCACGATTCAGGCCCGCAGTCCCGCATGGAAAACTGGATGAAAGGCTGGCTGGCGTCCGCGTCATTCATGTCGTCCTTGGCTCATGCGGCCCGTTCAGCCCGATCCGTCCTGGGCTGACTCCTGCCTGCATTGGCTGAAATGCTTAGCTCTTGCGCTTCTGCAAGAAAAGGGGCTTTCCCGAGGTCCGGGCAGAATTGCACCGGGGGCTTTCAGAATCACGCGGCGACCGATACCAAGCCCCGGTCGGAGGAGTGGCAGAGTGGTCGAATGCACCGGTCTTGAAAACCGGCGTGCGTGAAAGCGTACCGTGGGTTCGAATCCCACCTCCTCCGCCACGATTCTACCGCATGTCCCTGTTGCAACGGGGGAAGCGGAAAGGCTGACACTGTGCGCATGAACCCCCTTTTCGACCACGAGTGCCGTCGCGAAGGGCAGACAGTGCGCCCGGGTTCCATTTGGCCTTGGGATGCAGGCGAGTCGGTCAAACCACGGGATCGTGCCCTTCGCACTTTGTCCGTGCGCCAGTGACCTGTTGCGCTCAAGCATGTGCCGGCGGCGGACCTGTTCTCGAAGTAGATGCCAACCATCCGGACTTCTGGGAGGCTTCTGTTGCCTTCGCCCCGTCAACGAGTTCAATTTCGCCAATTCTTCCGTGATTGGTGGGCGTTGTTTCATCCAGCCAAACCTGGAAAAATCGCCAACGAACGGCTCACGCTGATCATGGCGGTCTCGTCAATCTGACCAATGGTTGGCCCGGTCCTGTCGGCCCTCACGGTCATGGGCTTGTCCAGCATGATCTGCGAGGCCATGCGCAGTCCGTTTTCGGCAGAGGGCTCAACTGTCAAGCGCAGGAGTGGCGCATCAACCATCGTGGACATGATTGGCAGAGTTGCCACGGCGCCATGATCAGCAAACTGGTCCGCCTGAATGATCAGCGCAGGGCGCGGCTTGCCGAAGTCGCCCGGCTGGGCGACGGTCACCAGTTCGCCCCTCCTCACCGCCATTCATCCAGGTCGTTCAGGGCAGAGTCCATCAATGCCGCCGGATCCGCGTCACGCTCATCCGCCCCGGCGACTAGCCGCGCCTGACGACGACAATCCGCGGCGAAGCCGTGACGGCGCGTGTCGGGCACCCAGGCTTGGACAGGGCGCAGCCCTGCGCTTCCGGACACGCTCTGAAACTGGAGTTGGCATGACGGCCCCTTTCGTTACATGCAACTCAGTGCGGACTTGGATTCAACCCCTCGATTTCCAGTTGCTCCACTGCCTCAACTGTTTCGGCCTGCTGACGCTTCATCCGCTCATGGCCACGCCTGTACCGAAGACTTGAACAAAGGCAGTTTCGTGGCTTTCACTCAATTTCCCAAGCGGCCAAAGCGCTCGGCCATGCGGCCACGTCCGCGTTCAATTTCCGAAACCAGTCAATGATGCAGCCATGCAGATGTCGGTCGCAGATGCCAAGGCAGGACGTGCAGATCTGGTCCGGCGAGCAAAGGCGGGGAAAGAAGTCGCTTTGGCCATGGATGGGCATGCCGTTGCCCGATTGGTCGCTCTCGAGAAACCGACAGGGCGACTGAATCGGCGCAAGCCCATCTTTGCCGTGCCAACGCGCACGGTCGAGAAGGCTGCCGCAGGCGTCGCAACGGCGCGAAGCCAGAATCTTGCGCCGTCGAGATGCTGGTCCACCAAGCCGTCCCTGGAGCGCGTCCTGCTGGTGCAGGCCTCGTACGTGGTGACGGGCCGCCTGCCACATTGCCGGCACTTGAGGGTTCGTTCGGGTCGTGCGCTACGACCTCTCGATGGCTCTGATCGCTTCGGTGAGCGCCTTGCCGTCCTCGTCCAGGAGCGCAGCTTCGCGAAGGCGCCTTGTGCAGGTGGCTGCATCTGGGCGACCTGTGACCTGATCCACGATGCCAAGAACCCTGTCGAATTTCGACAGGCCGCGTGCGTGAGTGTCGGAATAGC
>VYCX01000564.1 GCA_009843725.1 Boseongicola sp. SB0675_bin_26 | reverse complement strand
GTTCCAGGCAACGCTTGAAGACGGCGCGGCAGCGGGCGTCCGCCAAAAAGCCGCGGAGGGGTTCCTCGGGGATCCGGGGCATGGGGTTGTCATGACCGCGTGCAGAGGCTCGGAAAGGGCGGAACAGGCCCGGCGCGAACGGACGCGCCGGCTGATCCTGCTCGGCGCCCGGGTGCTGGCGCGACGCGAGAAGCTGGAGGAACTTCAGGACCAGCTGGCCTCCGAACTTGCGGGATTCCTCGACCGAGGCAAGATGGCGGAACGCAGCAAGGCGCTCCTGACGGATGTTCTCGGGAAGTGACCTGGCGCTGCCCCGGCGGCGCCGAGAGGGAGGCACTGCGGGACCGCGGCACGCGATGGGATGTGCGGCCGGGCAGGGAAATCGATTTGCCTGGACTGGCATCTGATCTCGTGGATGTCTTCATGCTGGCGGCTTCGGGATCCCTTCTCGTCTGCACGGCTGGCCTCCTGGCAATGATCGGCCCCTGGGCGGGTACCTGAGCATCTTCTTGGCAAGCTTCTCGTGGGGCTGGTCAGGGCGCCCGTGGCATTGTCCAGGATTGCCTTCGGTGGACAGCGGCGGTCGGTACGGCCTGCGCGTCCCGTAGCCGGCCGGAAAAAGAAAGGGCGGCGCGAGGCCGCCCTTTCCGGGTTTCATGCTCTTTCAGGCTGCGTCAGTCTTTAGTAGTGGCGTAAGCTCCGGCTGCATCCCCGTCAGAGAAGTGTGCCGAGAAGCCACCAAAGATGCCCGTCGGACGCTTGGTGGCGTCGGTGCCGTAAGCCTGGGCGTTCCACGCACCGTCGCGACCGCCTGTTACCGTCACACCCGAAGCGGCCGAAGACCCTTGGAGCGTTGCTTGACCAAGATTTACTACCCAGCTTGGATTGACGGCTCCACCTTGGAAATTGGTGATTTTGCCTGTGACCGTTGGAGAAGACCCGAACGACGCGTTGAGTGCGACATCGGCGGTGAAACGCCCACTGTCGGTGGTCTTGCTGTCGCCCGAGCCCTGCGTGCGAACCGACATCCCGACGGCACCTCCCGAGTAGGTCGCCTTGTCGCCGTCATCAATGCCGTCCAAGCCTGCAGCTGCAGCCAATGCGCCAGTCGCATCGGTGCCCGTAGCACCTGCTGTCGTACTGTCTGACAAGTTGGCAAATGTGTGGACGGTCCAGTCCTCGCCGCTAACGGACAGCCAATGCCCGTACGTTACGTATATGGAATCAGCCACATAGGGCATGGCCACGCGTGTTGCATTGTCCGTGTTACGAACCCAGTGGGTGGCCGGGGCAGTTGGCGCGAAGTACCAGCTACCATCCAGCTTTCCGCCAGTAACTTTGCAGTCAGTCCCGAGGCAATGGACGGTCCCCGGAATGCCCATGTAGCTAGCGGCATCTGAGACCGCAACGCCATCAGCGCCTTCGCTCGGCCGTTGGGTCGCATCAGCCCAAAGCTTCGCCGTCTCCATGCCGGCAACCGAGGAAACTTTCACACCCGCGTTGCTGCTGCCGATCGGCATGCGCACGACACTACCGCCACGGTTCATGACGATCTCTTCCCAAGTGTTGCCTCTGGAGTCGTCCATGACAAGCTTGTGCGCTGCGATAATTTCGGCGGCTGGTCCAGTTGTGGTATGCGGATGCCGCGCTGTATTGGCCTGCGCTAGCGCACCGGCGATGGCTTCGCCAACCGTATTGGCTATGGACCGCGGGGTCCCTTTCTTGTCAGTGCCCACGACCAACGCAACGGCAGCTTCCAGTTCAACGCCTGTGCTGATGTCCTTGATATCGTCAACGTACATTTCGGCATTCTCGACCGCACGGTCGGCCGACGTCATCAGCGTGGCCTTATGCGGATGATTCTCGGGAAGCTCCATGACTTTCATCTGAGCGGCCTCGGCGGCCGTCAAGGCTGCCTCGGCATCCGTAAGAGCCGTTGCAACATCCATCTCAGCCTTCAGGATTGCCTGAGCGGCCATCATCGCGGCCCCGGAATCGCCAGCGACTTCTGTCGTCATCAGCATATCGTCGTACTTCATTGCGCTTTTCAGGGCACCTTCAGCCTTGGCTTTGGCTGTCATTGCCTTGTTTTCAGCGGCCTGAATGTCCAGCGAAAGCTGCTCGACAGATGCCGGTGGCGCCGGCTCAGTGGGTTCAGTGGGCTCCGTCGTCGTTTCGCCGCTGCCGCCCCCTCCGCAGCCTGCCATTGCCAGCACTGCCACAAGCAGGGCAGCCGGCAATAGTTTCAAGTTCGAGTTCATTTGCTTTGCTCCTTGCTAAGCATTTTCTGTTTCGCGGGTCTTGGCCCGCATGAAGGTTGAAGGGCGGACTAGAAGCTCATCGAGATGCCAAGATCGAAGCTGCCGTCGCTCAGGCTGTCGCCGTCAACGAAGCCGCCCACTATCGAGGCGCCGCCGCCCAAGTCGAACGATGCGCCGATGCCGAAGTGGTCCTGGCCGTCCACGCCTTTCGAGTTGCCCGAAGTGAAGGCCGAGAAGGTGGCCATGCCGGTGTTGAACGACGCTGACGCACTGTAGGAATCCACATTGTCGCTGCCTGCCATGCCGTCGTCATAGGAACCGTAGACCAACTTGACCGATGCATCGCCGAGTGAAGCGCTTACGCTCGCGGCAACGATTTGCATGTCGCCTGCCCTTTCGACGCCGGCAGCAGCCGTAACTTCGCCGATGCTGTAGGACAGGGCTCCGCTCACCACCGTGTCATCGGACGGCCCGGGGTTGTCAGACGAAGCGTACAGCGAAAGCGCACCCATGTCGTAGCTCCAGAGTGCCGATGGCTTGTGCGCCTTGCCGATGTACTTGACTTCGTTCAGGTCATCCAGACCGGTCAGGCCAACGCCGCCCGCATTGCCAACGGCCGTTTTTGCAGCCGAGTTGACGTCGCCCATGCTGAACTTGCCGAACGGGCCTTGGACGAAGACACTGCCGTTTTGGCCGTCCTTGGCGCCAACGGCGTCGTGAACGCCAAACTCGCCGCCGAACATCAGGCCGTTGTCCGTCTCGCCGGAAGCCTTGATGGTGGCACGAACACGGCTGGTGAACGTGATATCGCCATCATTGTTTGCGGCCTTACTGATCACGCCCATAAGGCCGTCACCGCCAACCTCCGGCTCGGCGGCTGCGATGCCCGCCGACATTACGAGCGCGGTCGATGTTAGAAGAATCCTTTTCATGATTTCCCTCTTTCTGATCTATCGTTTGTGTTGGCAGGAAATTCAGAGTTTCAATTGGCCTTGACCGGCATGAATTCATGCTAACCGGAAGAAGAAGGGGATTATCCCTCGGGCTGTCCGTCATACAAAATATGGTGCAAATAGAACTGATAAGCCGCAACATGCTGCGTATTTGTCAGTCAACGAAAAGTCCCCATAATTTTGCAAGAGGCTCGTCCGACCAGATCGACTGGACGCGGATAGCCTGAACGGGAGGAACCTGGGCACTCACCCGTCGCTGGCGCTCCAACGGCAATCGCCGGAAAGGAGAAGCGCCGCTGCGCAAGGCACGGCGGGGCTTCATGGTTTCGAGTTTCCGACGTCGGGACAGTTTACGGATTCACAACGCAAGCTCCTCGACAATGCGAATTGCGGGACGTGAAGATCCGACCATCCATCGCACAAGTTCAGTTGTGACGACCCTCCAACTTGCATGCCCGCCTCATGGCGACCGTTGCAAGTTCAGCGTTGTTGAGCGGACAACGGAACCCAGTGCACCCGAAAGCCTGAAGGTGCAGGCATCGATTTCGGCGTTCCGGCCCGGAAGAACTCCCCCATTTGCCCGAATTCCGAATCGCGATCCTTGCCTTTCAGGGTGCCCCCTTGCCTGGATCGCAATGCGCTGCCCAAAGTGGTTCTGTTGGACTTGGCGCAGCATCTCAAGGGCCAGGCCAGCTTCCTCCCGTGCCGCGTTCGGACGTGCGTCTGGTCAACAAACGCGACAGGCATCTGGTCAGTTTCCGTTCAATGATTGCAAGAGCTTCATTCAGTTCGTTCCAGGCTGCCCGTCGGTTCGGTTCGCTCTGGCGCTCGTCCGGACAACAGGCGGCTGCAACGTTCACGAGGCACCCTGTTTCATGGTCCAATCCTCTTCAGCGCATCCTGGGGCGTCATCAGCACGATTCCAAACTGTTGCGCGGGATCGTTGAAGTGCCCGGAGTTGAAGGTGACGAGCCCGTGCGTCCGACCGTTCACCGCGGCCTCGAGAACCATTTCGTCATTCGGGTCTCGCAACTGCGGGCGCCACTGGAAATGCGGAACAACTTCCTTTCCGGCTCCACATGGCGCGTTGACCGCCCTACCGACGTTGCAGCGCGGCTGGCGAGATCTTGCTCAGGGAAACCGGCTCTTCCAGGAGGTCGGCCGCAGGGCCATGGACGCCCGTTGGAATCCTGTTTCGCTTCAATGCCGGGACGGCGCCGGGTGCGTCACTCCTCGGCGCGGTCGTGAGGTTCGCGGGGCTGGCGTCCGATGACGTCCTTCAATTCGTCAAGCTCGATGAAGTTGTCGGTCTGGCGGCGCAGCTCGTCGGCGATCATCGGCGGCTGCGAACGGATCGTCGAGACGACGGACACCCGCACGCCCTGGCGCTGCAGGCTTTCGACCAGCGGCCGGAAGTCGCCGTCTCCGGAAAACAGCACGATGTGATCGACATGCGGCGCGATCTCCATGGCATCGACCGTAAGCTCGATGTCCATGTTCCCCTTCACCCTGCGACGGCCCTGGCTGTCGGTGAACTCCTTCGCCGGCTTCGTCACCATGGCGAATCCGTTGTAGTGGAGCCAGTCCACCAGCGGCCGGATCGGGGAGTACTCCTCGTTCTCCAGGAGCGCGGTGTAATAGAACGCGCGCAGCAGCTTGCCGCGGCGCATGAACTCCTGGCGCAGCAGCTTGTAGTCGATGTCGAATCCCAGCGCCTTCGTCGCGGCATAGAGATTCGCCCCGTCGATCAACAGAGCAAGCCGTTCGTCCTTGTAGAACATCTGCTTGTCCTTTCCATTAGGATTCGGGCCGGAAGAAATTCATTGTCAGATGAATCGTCAGGTCGATCCGGCCTGCTCCGACCTTCCGACTGTCGGGCGGCAAATGCAACCGCCGGTCCGGTCAACTTTCCGTAACATGCGCTCGGCGGCGGGACGTGCTCATGCAGATTCCGCTTGTCTTTCGCGCCGGGAAGCCATACCTGACTCACCGACTTCATTCCAGACGGAGATCCTTATGGCCCGCGTGACGGTAGAGGACTGTGTTGACAAGGTTCCGAACCGGTTCGACCTCGTGATGATCGCGTCGCACCGCGCGCGCGAGATCTCGACGGGCGCTCCCCTTACGGTGGACCGGGACAACGACAAGAACCCTGTCGTGTCGCTGCGCGAGATCGCGGAGGAAACCCAGTCCTCGGAAGACCTGCACGAGCGCATGATCGAGTCGCACCAGACCCAGATCGAGGTGGACGAGCCGGAAGAGGACTCCATGGCCCTGCTCATGGGAGCGGATGACGACGCGCCTGCGGATGACGACCTCAGCGAGGAGAAGCTGCTGCGCGCGCTGATGGAAGACGCCCAGGAGCGGCAATAGGGGTTGGCGCTGCCCTCGGGGGGACCGGATGCTCACCACCGACGACCTCATCGCGCTGGTCCAGAACTACAACCCCAAGACCGACACTGACCTGATCGGCCGGGCCTATGCATATGGCCAGCGCATGCATGAGGGAAAGAGCCGGCAATCGGGCGAGCCCTATTTCACGCATCCGGTCGCGGTCGCGGCGATCCTGACCGAGCAGCAGCTGGATGACGCCACCATCGTCACGGCGCTGCTCCACGACACGATCGAGGACACGCGATCGACCTACGAGGAGGTCGAGAGCGAGTTCGGCGCCGAGATCGCCGGGCTGGTCGATGGCGTCACGAAGCTCACGAACCTCCAGCTTTCGTCGTCCGAGAGCAGGCAGGCGGAGAACTTCCGCAAGCTGTTCATCGCGATGTCGAAGGATCTGCGCGTGATCCTCGTCAAGCTCGCCGACCGGCTCCACAACATGCGTACCATCCGGGCCATGTCGCGGGAAAAGCAGCAGCAGAAGGCGCGAGAGACCATGGACATCTATGCGCCGCTCGCAGGCCGGATGGGCATGCAGTCGATGCGCGAGGAGCTCGAGGATCTCGCGTTCCGGGTCCTGAATCCCAAGGCGCGCAACTCGATCATGCGGCGCTTCATAACGCTTCAGCGCAAGTCGGGAGACGTGATCCGCAGGATCACGTCCGACATGGAGAAGGAGCTCGAGAAGGCCGGGATCGAGGCCAAGGTGTTCGGGCGCGCGAAGAAGCCGTA
>VYCX01000141.1 GCA_009843725.1 Boseongicola sp. SB0675_bin_26 | reverse complement strand
ACTTGGGCCGTTTTCGGGCGACGGGCGACGATGTTGCGCTCGTTGCGGAATGAACCAAGTGTGGCGCACTCGCCCCCAGCGTCAAGGACTCCGGGACCAAACCGCGGTTCCGGATAGCGATCAGCTGCCCGGCTTCGGAAAGAACTGATCGACGAGGATCGGGTTTCCGTCGGGGTCCTTTATGATGATGCTCGCTGGCCCGGTCGCTTCCGGGTCGGTATCGGATTCCATCTCGATCCCGCCGGCCAACAGCGATGCGCGGATGTCGCGCACATCTGTGAAATCGGCGATCCGCGACATGTCTTGGGCAAGTCCCGGATTGAACGTGAGGATGTTCTTCTCGAAGAGCCCCTGAAACAGGCCGACCACGGTCGTTTCGTTCACCATTATCAAGTACTGCTTTTCGTCGCCGCCCGTCACGTGGAAACCGAGCTTCTCGTAGAAGGACCGCGACACTTCAAGGTCTTGAACGGCAAGACTGATCGAGAACGCGCCAAGCTGCATTGTCATGTCTCCAGACGATTGGTTCCGAGGTGAATTGCTGACGGTAACGACGGTAGTGCGTTCGAAGGCGATAGGGAAGGCAAGATGGCAGGCACCTCCCTGACATGCAGGAGTGGCAGGCCGTGCCAGTCGTCTCCGCTGCCGGCCAAAAGGACGGCCTCCGTGCAGCCGCGGAGCACCAAGGGCACCGGGTCAGTTCAGGGATCCAGGTCTCATGCGGGCAAGGACTGCACGGCCGGATTGCCATGGCGACGGATCATGCAATCAACTCCAGGGCCGCCTCGTGCAATTCGGGGGTGGCCGCTGCCAGCACCCTGCCCCCGTCGTGAGCCGGCTCTCCTTCCCAATCGCTGACGATTCCTCCTGCGGCCTCGATCACGGCAATGGGCGCCTGAATGTCGTAGGCCTTGAGGCCGGCTTCAATGACGAGGTCGATCTGGCCCACGGCGAGCAGCGCGTATGCATAGCAATCGCAACCGTAGCGGGTAAGTTGCACTTTGCTGGACACACGTCGAAACGCCGCAGCTTCGGCGAGCGTGCCAACTTCAGGGAATGTCGTGAACAGCGTGGCGTCAGCCAGAGATGTTGTTTCGCTTGCGTTCAAAGGACGGCTGCCCTGCGGCCCCTCAAGAACGGCCCTGCCTCGACCACCCATGAATCGCTCGCCGATATAAGGTTGGTCGATCAGCCCCAGAATCGGCCCATCGCCATCTGCAAGCGCAATCAAAACGCCCCAAGTCGGCGTTCCGCTAATGAACCCTCTCGTGCCGTCAATCGGATCAAGAACCCACGTCAGGCCGCTGACGCCATGCTTTGGCTCAAACTCCTCACCCAATATTCCGTCTTCCGGTCGAAGCTCTCCGAGGATCGCGCGCATCGAGGATTCTGCATTCCTGTCAGCAATTGTAACCGGGTCAAAATGTTCGCTCTTGCTCTCGGTGGTCAGATGCAGTGCGCGGAAGTGGCGCAAAGTCTCCTCTCGCGCGGCATCTGCCAAACGCTCGGCCACGGACCAGAGCTCAACGCTTTCCGTGTCGCCTGCCGGCATTGACCATCCCCTGAATGCATGCCCAATGCGGCGTATTCGGCAGACCCCGCGCCGTCAAGCCTCGCTTCTCCGTCGCAAACGGCAGTGCGTTCTGCACGGTGCTGCCAATCGCAGTTCCACGGACAAGCGCATGAAATCTCAGGATCGTGTCCATGACGACCCGCAATGGGTCCGGCAAACAATCGAATCCCCCGGTTCTGACGCCAAAAGCCGTGACGGACCTGCTCCTGATGGCCAGCGGATGGAGCCTTGCCGCTGCGCGGATTTGCGGATCGGAGAGTGGTCGCGCGAACGCGCCTGGAGCGCTTGGTCGGGAAACTGCACCCTTGAGCGCTTGACGGCCCTTCGTGCCGAATCTGCGGCAGTGCGCAATGACCTTCGAGAGTGGCGCCACTGGAATGTCAGGAAATTGAATTCCGTCGCGCCACTGGCGAAAGACATCCTGAACCGGACCTGCTGCCAGGTGACGTGCCGTCGGGTGGCATACTGGTGGTGGTTCATTCCCTGTCAAGTTTGGCTGCGGCGGGCTGGACGGCCACCTCAATTGCTTCAAGGAAGACCCGGCCGATCAACTCGACCCGGCGCAACAGATCGATGCGTGCTTTCGCTGCATCCAGTTCGTGCCCGGAGAGAATGTGGGAAACAAGTCCGCAGCCATCGGCGAGCGTCACGATCATGACATCCTTCGGGTCCGGAATCGAATCGGCGAGCAGCGCCGACCTGATCCTCTCAGCCAGCCTGCGTTCCGTCGCCTCATCCTTGAGCAAGTAATGCCTTGTCCCGAATATCCCAAGGTAGCGATCGTCGCTGAGTTCCAGAATGCCGTTATCGATCAATCGCGCCAATGCCGTGTTCCGAATTTCGTCAGCGTACCGGGTGGCGTGTCTGACCCAATGAAGAGCGTCGCAGGTCCGGTCGGCACGAGCAATCTCTGCTAGCATTGGATCGAGCAATTGATCTCCCACGGGCGTGAAGTCGATCACGAACAGTCTCTGGGCATCCGTGTCGATGCGATGTTCCAGCGCCAGATCCATCAATACAGCGCCGCCCAACGCGTACCGAACAGACCATTCAGGTGCTCGTGAAAGCGCCCCATCGTCGTCTCGAAGCAAAAGCAGGAGTTCTTCGGCGAGTCTCATCAGCCTGCACCTCCCAAGAACATTGCCGCCAGAAGGTAGTAGAATATCACCGCGATCGCCGCGCCTACGGGAAGTGTGACAACCCGCGAAACGAAAATCGTGCGGACCACGCCGAATTCCAGTTCACCGACACCGCGCGCGAGACCGACCCCCAGCACTGCGCCCACCAGCGTCTGGGTCGTTGAAACTGGCAAACCGGTGCCACTGGCCACGACGACCGTCGACGCGGCCGCAAGCTCGGCGGCGAATCCGCGGCTGGGCGTGAGTTCGGTGATCTTCCGGCCAATCGTGGCCATGACCCGGTAGCCGAATGTTGCCAGTCCGACCACGATGCCGCTTGCTCCCAGGAGCAGGACCCAGACCGGAACCGCTGACTTGGCGGCCACTCCGCCTGTCGACACCACTCCGATAATTGCCGCGACGGGTCCGATCGCGTTGGCGACATCATTGGAGCCGTGGGCGAACGCCATGCCCGACGCCGTGACGATCATAAGGATGCCAAAAACCCTCTCCACATCGTCAAAGCGTGACTGTCTTCCTGTCGGGAACTCGAGACTCGGAAAACCCAGCCGATAGACCAACACGCGGCCAGCCACTGCGATGATGCCGGCGACCATCACGGAAAAAATCAGAGCGACCGGCATGCTCAGGTCCAGTCCGACGTGCTTCAGCCCCTTGATGAAGGTCACGGCGGAAGTGATGAACACTGCAGCAAAGATGTAGACGGGAACATAGCGGCACGCAAAGTATGCTGGATCGCTCTTGTCAAAGATCAGGCGCTGCACGCTAAGCACGAGGCAAAACGACATCACTCCAGCAAGAACAGGGGTGAACACCCAACTCGCGGCAATGACCGCTACATCCCACCAATGCACCGCCTCGAAGCCGATCGTGACCACGGCAAATCCGATTATGGCTCCGACGATCGAGTGCGTCGTTGACACTGGCCAGCCAAACGCCGACGCGACCGTTAGCCAAACGGAAGCCGCAAGAAGCGCTGACAGCATGCCGACGACAAGGAGATCCGGGTCATGCTCAAGTGCCTCGGCGTCGATGATGCCCTTGCGAATCGTGGAAGTCACCTCGCCACCGGCCAGAAATGCCCCGAGGAATTCGAACACTGCGGCGATCACGATCGCCCCACCGACAGTAATTGCACCAGATCCAACTGACGTCCCCATCGAATTCGCCACGTCGTTGGCACCGATGGCCCAAGCCATGTAGAGTCCGGCGATGATCGCCATGGTCAGGATGACAACGAGACTTACATCCATGGAACGCGACTCCCGGTCCACGGCTTGCGTAGCAGAACATGTGCGATCGGGTCTGGCAGTGGGCGGAGTCCTGCACTTGACGCCAGCCCCTCGGCAACTTGATCCGGGGTCATGCAGTTCGACCCAACATGGTTCAAATCTCAGAATTCCAGGAATACATCGTCAAGGCCGAGCCGTCGGTGCCGCCCAGAACAAAAGCGGCAGCCTTGGCGATTTTGACCGTGAACATTTTCCGCAAAGGGCGAAGCGCATGGATCTTCCTGTTGGTGAACGAATCCAAGTGGTCAATTCGCATCCTGCATTTTGTTTCGGGATGACGGGGTCGGCAACGCCCGTCAAGCCAGCCGCACGCCAGACACGCTGACGCTTTCTCAAAGTGCAATGGGTGCTCGTTCATTGTCAATCGACGTCCCGAAATGCCATTCCGGGCGCGAGGACTTCCGGAACTTCGGCACCGCACGACGAAATTGCGGGATCGCAGGCAGAAGAAGCATCTTGCCAGGCGCGCGCGTGCGCACGGAACCGGAATGAGAGCGAAGGGCCTTTTGCCATCTGAAGGTTGAAATTTACGCCGATTTTGCCATATTGCCTTTCGAAAGCCGTACTCCGGCACGTTGAGACAGGAAGGAGCACAATTGATGGAAAGGTACGACACCATCCATACGACCACGACGGACGCGCAATCGACCGAGATTCACGAAGGTCTGCGCGCGCACATGAACAAGGTCTACGGCATCATGTCCATAGGCATGCTGGTGACGGCAGCTGTGGCTTGGGCCGTTGGCACGAGCGATGCGCTCTCGGCGATTTTCCGCGATCCGATTACCGGAAGCCCGAACATTCTGGGCTGGGTCGCGATGTTTCTCCCGCTGGGAATGGTCTTTCTCTTCGGGGGCATGATCAATCGGATTTCGGCAGCTGCAGCACAAACTTTCTTCTACGTGTTTGCGGCGGCCATGGGCCTCTCGATCTCCTGGATATTTGCCGTCTTCACCGGCATATCAATCGCCCAGACGTTCGTAGCGACTTCAGCCGGTTTCGCGGCGCTCAGCCTTTGGGGCTACACGACGCAGCGCGACCTTTCTGGTCTTGGGTCATTCCTCATGATGGGCCTGATCGGCTTGATCATCGCAATGGTGATCAACCTTTTCGTGGCGTCGAGCGCGCTGGCATTCGCCGTTTCGGTGATCGGCGTCCTGATCTTTGCGGGCCTCACCGCCTATGACACCCAGAGGATCAAGACGGACTACCTGGCCCATGCCCACGCCATGGATCAAGAGTGGCTCGACAAGTCAGCAATCATGGGGGCGTTGAGCCTCTACCTCGACTTCATCAACCTCTTCATGTTCCTGCTGCAGTTCATGGGCAGCCGCGAATAGCGGCGGGTGGAAAGTGTTGGAACGGGCCGGTTCTTGCGCCGGCCCATTCCTTTTCGCTTGGGCGAATTCCCGATGCAGGCACCTCGAAAATTGGCATGTTCATGCCGGTGCGCTTGCCTTTTGCGGTCGTGAACAGCAAACTTGATCCGCGGGCAGAGGTTGAAGGTCACCGGACCGGCACCCAATTACAGAAGTCGTAATCACGAGAAGGACCGCACAGCAGTCATCGCGTCCGGGCCTTCATGCAAGACAGGAAAGTTTCATGACGAGGCCACTGCCTACGCCCTTCCCGGTGCTGCCCCTCAGGGACATTGTCGTGTTTCCACACATGATCGTTCCGCTGTTCGTTGGACGTGAAAAGTCGGTGCGCGCGCTGGACGAGGTCATGCGGGAAGACAAGCAGATCCTGCTTTCAAGCCAAATTGATCCTGCCAACGATGACCCGGAGACTGACGGCATCTACGAGGTCGGTGTGCTGGCCAACGTCCTGCAACTCCTGAAGTTGCCCGACGGTACCGTCAAGGTGCTGGTTGAGGGGCGAGACCGCGTACGCATCACGGAGTACCTTGACAACGACAGCTACTTCGAGGCGCACGCCGAGGCTCTGGAAGAAGAAGACGGCGACAAGGCCGCCATCCAGGCTCTGGTCGGCTCGGTGGCAAAGGAATTCGAACGTTACGTGAAGGTCAGGAAGAACGTCTCCGAAGAAGCGCTGTATCAGGTCGCGGAGAGCAAGGACGCGTCAAAGCTGGCCGACCTCGTCTCAGGTCATCTCAGCGTCGAAGTCGAGAAGAGGCAGGCGCTTCTGGAAACGCTGTCCGTCGCGGAAAGACTCGAGGCGGTCTACGGCCTCATCCAGGGCGAACTGGAAGTTCTGCAGGTGGAGAAGAAGATCAAGACCCGCGTCAGGTCCCAGATGGAGCGGACGCAAAAGGAATATTACCTGAATGAGCAGATGAAGGCCATTCAGAAGGAACTTGGCGACGGTGAGGAC
>VYCX01000196.1 GCA_009843725.1 Boseongicola sp. SB0675_bin_26 | reverse complement strand
GGTTCTGGTACCGGAACTTGCTGTAGCGCAGGAAGGTGATCCGGTCGGCGCCAATCCCCTCGTCGGCAAAGGTTGCAAGCGCCTTGGCTTCCGCCTCGGCAAAGGTGTTCTCGATCTCGTTGCCGGCGCCCTGGACCAGTTCGACAAGATGCGTCACGAACTGGTCCCGGCGCAGGTCCGACATCATCATGCCCCAGGCGGAGAAGACGCTGGCCGCGGCTGGCACCACCACCTTCCTAACCTGCAGTTCCTGGCCCAATGCCACCGCGTGCATCGCGCCACCGCCGCCGAAGGCCAGAAGCGTGAAGTCCCGCGTGTCGAAGCCCCGGTTCAGCGATACCAGCTTCAGCGCGTTGACCATGTTGTTGTTCGCAATTCGTATGATGCCTTCTGCCGCCTGATCGGGCCCGACGCCGAGCTTTGCGCCAAGTGACCTGATCGACCGTCCGACGGCATCCATGTCCGCCAGTATCGCGCCGCCGCAAAAGTAGTCGCGGTTGATCCGTCCGAGCCACAGATTGGCATCGGTCGTCGTTGCCTCGGTTCCGCCCTTGCCGTAGGCGGCCGGACCGGGCAGCGCTCCGGCCGATTGCGGCCCGACGTGAAGCTTGCCGAAGTCGTCAACCCAGGCGATCGATCCGCCGCCATTGCCGATCTCGACCAGGTCGACCACCGGCACCATGATCGGGTAGCCGGACGACTTGCGGCTGCGCTCGATCCAGTAGTCCGTCATGATCCGGACCTCGCCGTTCTCGATCAGCGAGCACTTCGCGGTGGTTCCTCCAATGTCGAGCGCCAGCACGTTCGGTTCGCCGATCATCCTGCCCAGTTCCGCCGCGCCCCAGAAGCCCGAGGCCGGTCCGCTCTCCACCATGGTGATCGGCGTGCGGGAGGTGGCATGAAGCGAGTCGATGCCGCAGTTCGATTGCATGATATACGGCCGGCCGCCAAAGCCCCGCGAGGCGAGCCCTTCATCGAGCCTCCGGAGATAGCGCGCCGCCACGGGCTGGACATAGGCCGACAGAACGGCGGTGTTCGTTCGCTCGTATTCCCTCCATTCGCGGGTGATCTGATGCGAGGAGACGACCGAGACCTCGGGCCAGAGACGCAGCACCTCGGCCAGCGCGGCCTCTTCGTGAGCGGTGTTTGCGTAGGAATGAAGGAAGCTGATCGCCACGGCCTCGACGCCCTCTGCACGGAACGTGTCGAGGATCGCGGGCAGGCCGGACAGATCGAGCGGCGTGCGCTCCGTGCCGGTATAGGTCATCCGGCCCGGCAGTTCCGCCCGCAAGTGCCGCGGCACGAAAGGCACGGGCTTTTCATAGTGCAGGTTGAAGAAGTCCGGCCGGTTGCCGCGCGCGATTTCCAGCGTGTCCCGGAAGCCCTCGGTGGTGACGAGCCCCACCTTCACGCCCTTGCGCTCGGTCAGGGCATTGATGACGACGGTCGTGCCATGCGCCAGGAAGTCGACTCCCGAAGGATCGATCCCGCCCCTTTCCAGGACGTCCAGCACGCCCTTCTCGAAATCCGGCGGCGTGGTGTCGGACTTGGCGGTCACGATCCGGCTGGCGCCGGTGTCCTGATCGGTCTCGAAACAGACAAGATCGGTGAACGTGCCACCGACATCGGTGGCCACGCGGCGGGTGATGCTACCCATGGGCGCCTCCTTCGTTCCGTGCGCTCTCCGCCAACAGGAAGGCCAAGGCCCCGGCGGGTTTCAGCGATTGGGCTGCTGCAACGCGGTCGGGCGTGTAGTGCCCCGCCTTGTGCAGGCAGTTCAACGTTCCGCGAAGCCTGCCTCGTATCACGACGGGCAGGTTCAGGCAGCTCTCGCATCCGAGTGACCGGATCAGCGCGTGGTCCGCGAAAACCTCCGCGATCTCTTCGAAGCTGTTTGCGACGAAGGTCTCATGCCGGTCGGCCACGATCGCGGACCAACGGTTTTGCATGCGAGGCTTTTCCCCCTGCAGCGGATAGGCGTCCGGCATGTTGCTGTAGCTCCGCCAGGCAACATCTCGATCATGATCGATCTCCATCAGCGTGAAGAGCTTGACGCCGATCGTCCGGTCGACGAGGCGCTCCAGCGCCCGATAGGTCGTGCCCGGCTGGTCCCGCGCGGTGGCGAGCGCATCGACGACCTCCATCATGCGGGCATTCCTCCGGACAGCGACTCTCTCAGCTTCAGTTCGTCATCGGCAATCACCGGCACCGCACCAATCAGCTGCCGGGTATAGTCAACTTGCGGATCTTCGAAGATCGCCCGGGTCTCCGCGCACTCGACCAGCTTCCCCGCCCGGAACACGGCGACGCGGTCGGCCACGTTGCGCACGACCGAAAGGTCATGCGTGATGAAGACGTAGCTGAGGCCCTTCACACGCCTCAGGTCCTCCAGGAGGCGAAGCACGCGCGCCTGCACCAGGACATCGAGCGCCGAAGTCGGCTCGTCGAGGATCACCAGCCGGGACTGGCAGGCAAGCGCGCGTGCAATGGCAACGCGCTGGCACTGACCGCCCGACAAGGCCGCCGGCGGGCGACGGCGGAAGTTTCCCGGCAGGCCGACCTCTTCCAGCGCATCCTCGACAAGGCGCCAGCGATCCGACCGCGCGCCGATGCCGAAGACATCAAGACCGAGCCGGATTGACGCCCCTACGGACCGCTTGGGATTCAGCGACGAAAGCGGGTTCTGCTGGACCAGCTGGATGGCGCTGCGATGCTCCAGCGTGCGGCGGACGGGCAGACCGTTGCCGTCGAACCGGATCTCGCCCGAGGACTGGCCGAAGACGCCGAGGATCATGTTGGCGAGCGTGGTCTTGCCCGACCCGCTCTCGCCCACCACGGCCAGGCATTCGCCCTGCGTCACGTCAAGGCTGACATCGCGTACGGCATGCACGGCGCCTGGTCCCGAACCGAAAGTCTTGCTGACGTGCCTGAGCGACAGAAGCGGGGTCATGCCTTGCCGCCCCCGTGCACGACCATCGGGTCGAGGAAAGCCGACTCGCTGTCATTGAAATCCGGAAGGCCGCCGCCCGTGATGCGCGGCACCGCAGCCATCAGCGCGCGGGTATAGGCATGACCAGGGTCTTCGAAGATCGCTCGCGTGGGTCCCTGCTCGACGATGCGCCCGCGATAGATCACGAAGACCCGGTCGGCAAACTCCCGCACCACCCCCAGATTGTGCGAAATGAAGAGGACCGCGGTGCCGCTCCGCTCGACCAGTTCGTGCATCAGCTTCAGCGTCTGCGCCTGCACGGTCACGTCGAGTGCCGTTCCGGGCTCGTCGGCAATCAGCAGCGAAGGGCGGTTGGCCAGCGCCATGGCGATGACCACCCGCTGGTTCATGCCGCCAGAGAGCTGGAACGGATACGCGCCGAGGACCCGGGAGTGGTCGTGGATCGAGACCGACTGAAGAAGCGTGCCCGCCCGCTCGTCCGCAGCCTCGCGCGAGAGTTTCGGGTCGCGCCGACGCAGCACTTCGGCGAACTGGGTTCCTATGGTGAAGACCGGGTTCAGCGACGAGGTCGGGTCCTGGAAGATCATCGAGATCGACGTGCCGCGAAGCGCCCGCCACTGGCGGCGGCTCAGCCTGTTCAGGTCCTCGCCTTCGAAGAAGAGGCCGCCGTCGACCTGCGCGGACGGCAGCTCCTGCAAGAGCCCCAGCACGATTCGCGCGGTCACCGACTTGCCCGACCCGCTCTCGCCGACCAGCGCCACGCGCTCGCCGGCGCGGATGTTGAGCGAGATGCCGTGCAGCACTTCCGATGTGCCGGAGTAGCCTCGAAATCGCAGGCGAAGGTCGCGGATTTCCAGAACGTCGCTCACTGGTCCGCCCCCAGGATTTCGCGCAGCGCATCGCCGACCAGGTTGAATCCGAAGACCGCAATCAGGATCGCGAGGCCAGGAAACACCGTCAGCCACCAGCTGTCCGGCAGGTACCGCGCGCCTTCGGCCACCATGCTGCCGAGATCCGGCGTTGGCGGCTGCACGCCCAGGCCGAGGAACGACAGCGACGATGCGATTATGATGACGAATCCCATGTCGAGCGTCATCTTGGTGATGATGGCGGGCAGGCAGTTCGGAAGGATTTCCCGGAGCGTGATGTGCAGCGTCGAGGCGCCGATGACCTCCGCGGCAAGCACGTAGCCCTCTTCGCGCTCGGAGCGTGCGATGTTGTAGACCAGCCGCGCGTACCACGGCCACCACATCGCCGTGACCGCCAGCATGGCATTCATGAGCGTCGGCTCCAGCACGCCCATCATGGCGATCGCCAGCACCAGCGGCGGAATGGACAGGAAGACATCCGTCAGGCGCATGAGCACGAACTCGGCGCGGCCGCCGAGGTAGCCGGCAAAGAGCCCGACAAGCGTGCCGATCGGCGGAGCGATGGCCAGCACCACGACGCCCAGGATCAGCGAGATTCGGAAGGCGTAGAGGATTCGGCTGAAGAGGTCGCGGCCCACGAGATCAGTGCCCATGACATTCCGTGCCGTGGGACCTTGGTTGAAGTGGACGAAATCGACCACGGCACCCCGATGCTCGGGAAAGGGCGCAATGTAGTCCGCCAGAACTGCCGAAAGCACGACCGCCGCAACCAGAACGGCGCCGAGCAGCGACAGCGGATTGCGAAGCAGGATGACGATCGTGCGTTTCATGAAGCGCCCCGCTCCGAATGGCGAATGCGCGGGTTGAGGAAGGCAATCAGCAGGTCGACGATCAGGTTCACGATCAGGAACGTGGCGGAGATGATCAGCACCGTCCCGATGATCGCGTTGAGGTCCTTCCTGAGGATCACGGCAACCCCGTAGCGGCTGAGGCCCGGCCAGGCGAAGACGGCCTCGACCAGGAAGGCGTTGCCAAGCATGGCGGCGAAATCGAGTCCGATGATGGTCAGCGATGGAATCAGGGACGGCTTGAAAGCGTATTTCGCGGCGATGCGCCGCGCCGAGAAGCCATAGGCCTGGGCCATCTCGACATAGGGCCTGTCGTAGGTTTCGACCATGTTGGCGCGCGTCAGCCGCGCCGCCTGCCCGATGCCGGAGACCGCCAGCGCGAAGGCGGGCAGGAATATGTGCCACAGCGCATCGGCGAACGCCGCGCCGTTTCCGGCGAGCAGCGTGTCGACCAGCAGGAAACCGGTAACGCGCGTGATCTCGAAGCTGTCGGTGATCCGTCCTGCGATCGGAAAGATCGGCAGGAAGAACGCGAAGAGAAGCATCAGGATCACTGCCCAGACGAAGCTCGGCGCCGAGACGCCAAGGAGCGAGACGACGCGGATCAGGTGGTCGGGCCAGCGCCCGCGATAACGCGCCGACCACATGCCGAGCGGCAAGCCGATGCCGACCATCAGGACCCCGGCAAAGAGCACAAGCTCCAGCGTTGCGGGCAGGAACTGCGCGATGTCCAGCGTCACCGGGCGGTTGGTGTAGAGCGAGACGCCGAGATCGCCCTGCAGAAGGTCGGCTACGAAGTGTCCGTACTGAACCACGACCGGGTCGTTGAGATGCAATGCCTCGCGCAGGTTGGCCACTTGTTCCTCGGTCGCGTTCGGCCCCAGCGCGATTCGCGCCGGATCGCCGGGAATCACCCGCGCGATGCCGAAGATCAGCATGGAGACGCCGACGAGCACGATCAGGGAGATGCCGAGCCGCCGCGAAAGAAGACGAAGGACAGCAGACATGGCCGCGGATCCGGAATGTCGCCGCCAGGCCCGGAAGGGCCTGGCGGAACGGGAGAGGGGTCAGTCGTCGGCCACTTCCATCAGGCGGAAACTGAAGCCCATGCCGTCGAGTCCGAACGCGTGTGCCGGATCCGAAAGCGCAGGCGCCTTCACCCGGTCGCTGGCGGCAAAGACCGACTGCCGGTCGTAGCTGTAGATCGTCGGCGCGATCTCCATCAGGCGCGCATTCAGCATCGAATAGGCTTCCTGGCGTGCATCGGGTGTCGGCGCGTTGCGGCCGGCTTCCAGGTATTCGTCCACCATTGCATCGTTGAGGTACTCCGGCGACTGCCAGGTTCCCGGGGTCGAAGAATGATACATGCCGTAAAGCAGGGTGTCCGGGTCGCCCGTCACCGCGTTCACGAAGAGCTGGCTGATATGCGGCGTGTTCTCTGGCTTGCTGACCTGTTCGGCGAAGAGTGCCCATGGCAGCTTCCGGATGTGTGACTTCACGCCAACGTCCGCAAGATTCGACTGGAAGAGCAGCGCGAACCGCTCCTCCAGCGGCACTTCGGCAATCCAGCTTATCTCGATGTCCATCCCGGCCGGATCGTGGCTGCAGGCCGCGAGATGCTCACGCGCCCTGTCGAGATCCTGTGCCTGGACCATCGAGCTGTCGTTGGCCCCGAACATGCCGACCGGAATCGCGCCTGTCGAGG
>VYCX01000058.1 GCA_009843725.1 Boseongicola sp. SB0675_bin_26 | reverse complement strand
TCGGGCGTCGTGACCACGGACATGCCGCTCGCCCATGACAAGCCAATTGACTTCGGTCTCCAGGCATTTTGCGAGGCGTGCAACAAGTGCGCGCGGGAGTGTCCGTCAGGCGCGATCACGGCGGGTCCGAAGCTGATGTTCAACGGATACGAGATCTGGAAGTCCGACAGCCAGAAATGCGCAACCTACCGCATCACGACACCTGGCGGTGCCATGTGCGGCAGGTGCATGAAGACCTGCCCGTGGAATCTTGAAGGACTGTTTGCCGAGAAGCCCTTCCGCTGGGCTGCCATGAACGTGCCGGCGTTTGCTCCTGCCCTTGCGCGCCTGGATGACCGGCTTGGCAACGGCGGTCTCAACCCGATCAAGAAGTGGTGGTGGGACATCGGGATCGAGGAAGACGGCGGCTATCGGCCCGCACGCGTGCCGGTGAACGCCCGCGACCTGCAGCGGGAGCTTGACCTGAAATACGAGGACCAGACGCTGGCAGTCTATCCGGCACATCTCACGCCGCCACCCTGGCCGTACCCCTTTCCGATGGACCGCGAGTCGGGGATCGAGGCCTACGAGGCCATGCTGACGCCAGAGGCATACAAGGCGCGTCTCGAGCGCGGCGACACCGAGGGTCTCGCGCACGAAGTTCTTGACCATGCGGACAGTCCGGTCCTGAAGATGGTCGTGTCGAAGGTCGATGCCCGCGGTGGCGACGTAACGATCTATGAGTTCCGCGACCCTGATGGCCGCGACCTGCCCGAATGGACGGCAGGCGCGCACCTGGACATCGTCGTGGCGCCGGAATTTCTTCGGCAATACTCAATGTCCGGCGATCCGAAAGACCGTTCGGTCTATCAGATCGGTGTCCTGCGGGAAAATGACGGGCGCGGCGGCTCGACGCTGCTGCATCGGATATTCACGGAAGGTCGCCGGGTCTTCCTGTCGAAGCCGATCAATCACTTCCCTCTTGAGGAAAGTGCCAAGCGGACGCTTCTCATGGGCGGCGGAATCGGGGTCACGCCAATGGTGGCCATGGGGCATCGTCTGCATGAGCTCGGCCGTGACTTCACGCTTCATTATTCGGTGCCGTCGCGTGACAAGGCCGCCTACCTTGATGACCTCCTTGCCATGCCCTGGGCCGAGCATGTCACACTGCACGTCTCCGACGAAGGCAGCCGGGCGGACTTGAATTGCGTTCTCGGACCGTACTCGGATGGAACCCACGTGTACACATGCGGTCCGGATCGCTACATGTCCGCCGTCATCGAAGCCGCCGAACGGCAGGGCTTTCCGGAAGAGGCACGCCATCTCGAGTACTTCTCGGTTCCCGAGCTTCCAGAGTACGAAAATCACCCGTTCACGCTGAAGCTCATCCGTTCCGGGATCGCACTTGAAGTGCCCGCGGACAGGAGCGCGACCGATATCTTGACCGAACACGGCATTTCCGTTGACGTGAAGTGCTCGGACGGGCTTTGCGGCGTCTGCAAGTGCGGCCTGATCGCAGGTGACGTCGAGCATCGCGACTTCGTGCTGTCGGCTGCGCAACGCAAGGACTCCATCATACTGTGCCAGTCTCGCGCAGCCGAGCCGAGTGGCGCCATAGAGGTGGACATCTGAAACGATCCGGTTTGCGCACGCCTGTCATTCGGTGTCAGCGGGGCAGCTCGCGCAAGTCCCAAGCGAGCTATCCGCAATGTCGCCGCGAGCTTCGCAGTCGATGTCGTACTGCAGGCTGGCGGCAATCACGACTGGCCAAAGGGGACAACGACGCTCGTCGATCTGTCGGACATTCGATGAATTTCGCGCAGCGCGAACAATGCCCCTCTGCCGTCAGAGTCGTCCACCTGGGCGGGGCACTGCCTGACCCTCGTCGTTGAAACTGCATGCATCAGTCCCGGGAAATGCCTGAATAAACCTCTCCAGCATTTCCGGATGATCGCGAAACACGGTCATCCAGACCGAGAAAAAGCCCTTTGCAGGCGCAAGGTCATCAGCGATCAGGTTGCAGATCAAAGGATCTCCTTCAGGCTGTTCGACCAATCGCCGGTAGCGATGCGCCAGATCCCAGACATCCCTTCGCAGGTCCGCACGCTTGTCCCGGTCGGTCGGTTGGTCATCCTTGTTCTCGGCGTCGGGATGTCTGTCCAGTCTTACGAGTCCGACGACATGCCTCATCAACTCAGCTTGCGTGCCTGTCAGACCGGGAGCTAGCCCGATGCGGCCGCCTTCAAGAAACACAAGGCCTCGAAAAGTGTTGTCGCGGTCCGGCATGGCCACCCGATCCAGGTCCACTGGCTTGTCGCTCTTGGTACTGTTGCAACTTTTGCAGCCGAGGAGGAGGTTCTCCCAGCTTCGCTCCAGTTCAGGCTCCAAACTCTTTGGTTGCACGTGCTCGACTTCCGGGACGTGCTGAATCGGTTGTTCGCAATAGCTGCAGAAAAGACCGATCTGACCTGCCAAATCATCAAGAGCGTCCCGATATTGGGCGTATTCGGCTTGAGGGGGCTGACCTTTCGCGACCGGTCGCATCAACGGCCCGTCGACTTGGCCAGGCGTTCGATCTTCAGCATTGCCTCAAGGCCCGGATCCTGGATCCGGCCTTCCATCTCGTCGAGCTCCGCCTCAAGTTTCGCCCGCTCGTCGGGACCGGCAAGAGTGGCCTGTTTCTCCACTAGACCCAGATAGTTCTGCGCACTGCGCATTTTCCGAAGGTACGACGCCGAGCGATCACTCGTCTCGACTTTCTGCACGCCCTCGACGATTTCACGAAGCGGCAAATTGTGAACCCGGTCATCCAGCTCCATTTCGTTCAGGTCCAGAAGGACGCCCTCGCTTAGCGACTGGATGATGAAAGGTGAATGAGTCGTGGCGACGAATTGCAAATTCGGGAACGCTTCCAGAAGGGCTGGCACGACTATGCGTTGCCAGCGCGGATGAAGGTGCAGGTCAATCTCGTCGATCAAGACAGTTCCCTGCACCGCGCTCACCGCCTCGGCCCCCAGATGAGGATTGAGAATTGTCGCCTTGAACGCGATATCGCCAACCATGGACAGGATGTTGCGTTGGCCGTGGCTCAGATTCTCGTAGGCAATGGTTTGCCCGCGGCTGACAAATCGGACTTCGAGACGTTCGCGAGAAGGAGAGTACGTCACTTCGACGCGCTCGTCAAAACAGGCTTCGACAGCCTTGCGCCAAGCGGTGAGCAGCGACGATGAACGTTCCGTTTCGAGTTCTCTCAACCTTTCACGACGCAGCCAGTTCAGCAGGTCCGCCGGCGACACTCGCGGCTCGTGGCTGTTGCGGTAGGCATCGAACCGAGACGGCCGCGCCTTTCTCTTGACAGCCTTGGGCTCAACCCAGAGGCGCCCGGTTCCATAGTAGGACAGAAGAGGAAGCGTGGGATTGGCCAGATCCTTCACCGCTTGGTAGGCCTCTCCCGCGATCGACGAAAGCGCACGCGCATCCTTGGTGGTCGTTCGCCCGTTTTTGCTGCCCAGTGCACGTGTCCAGCAGAGGTCCTTGACCTCGCCGGACACGGGATGCGTGATCCTCCCTTCAGCCTCCACCACGACCGGATAGGCATGGTTGAACTCCGGCGCACCGTCGAATTCCCGTTCGAATTCACGTACCTCGCTTTGGTTGATATGTCGTCTGGCGACATCTGGAACGCCCAGAAAGAAAGAGCCAAAAGCGATGGACAGTGCATCAAGCAGGCTGGACTTGCCCACGCCATTGTCCCCGACGATCAGGGTAAAACGGCAGTTCAGCCTCTGATCCAGTTCAGAGAACCCCTTGAAATTCATTAGTTTCAGACGATCGATCCGCATTCGGGTGATTGTACTCGAACAAAATTCAATGGGTCAAGCAGCGCGGTCCTCTAATTCTTGATCTGCGCTTCCCGTGGCGATTTTCTGCAAGACATGCTTGCTTGCCAGTATGCACGGTTCGTTCGCCGTCTGACATTCAGGACATCCTGCAACGCCTTCAGGCAGTGCCGAGCGTGCCTGTGGTGCCGCCTTCGTTTCCACTTTGCGCAATGCAATCGATAAAGTTCAACCCGATTGGGTTACCCTGAATCCCCACAAGGGATTGGCGAGACAGGAGATTCGCCTCCGGGCTCCTCGCCGTGTCGGCCACCGGGAAGATTGTCGCTGACACTTTCGCGGATAACGCAGGCAGGGAGCTTAATGTCTTGGCCATCGGACACCCTGTGCGGGGCCGGATTCGAAACGTGACAATGAGAGCTTGACGCACGCACCTTCGGCAGGCTCGTCAACGCCACCCCACGCCGCAACCGAACGATCAGCCTACCAATTCGAGCCCCGAGAAGAAATACGCAATCTCGACCGCAGCGGTGTCCGGCGCATCCGAGCCGTGCACCGAGTTCTCGCCAACGCTCTCGGCGAATTCCGCGCGTATCGTGCCAAGGTCGGCATCAGCCGGGTTGGTCGCTCCCATCACCTCGCGATTCCTGGAGATGGCGTTCTCTCCCTCGAGCACTTGCACGACGACAGGAGCCGAAGCCATGAAACCGCAGAGTTCGTCATAGAAGGGCCGTTCGGCATGCACTTCGTAGAACTTCCCTGCCTGTGCCTCGGTCAGGTGGATGCGCTTCTGCGCGATGATGCGCAGTCCAGCTTCCTCGAACTTTGCGTTGATCTTGCCAGTCAGGTTTCGCGTGGTCGCATCTGGCTTGATGATGGACAATGTGCGTTCGATCGCCATGTGGAATCCTCGTCATTCAGTTGTGCCGGGCATCACAAGTCCCCGTGGAATCTGCGGGTCGCCTAACATGGAAGCTCATCAAGGGAAAGCCGCACGGACGGCGCCGGCATCCTCGAAGCCGAAAGCAGACCTTACGGGCAATTCGCCCGGGCTGGCCAGCTTGGTTGGCGCAGCGCACCTGAAAGCAGACCTGCCCTTGGCACCCTCCCCTGGAAATTCGGATAGATGTCGCGATGCGCGGCATTGCAAGCCGAGACGTGCAGTGCCAGGTCCGCGGTTCAACCGCTCCTGCTGCCGCGTTCCCGCCGTGCCTGCGATCACTTCAAGATACGCCCGAACGCCAGTCGCCAGGCATTCCTGCACAATGCGACGCCACTCGACCTGGGGATCGCGCTCCGCCACGACGTCAGCCCCCTCCCACCGGTCGCCCTTTTGCAATCCTCCCGACCTTCGCGCTGGGAACAACGCACCTTCGACAGAGTTTCCGGCACCGACCAACCTCCCGCAGGCACCGTCGATCGCCGGAGCGATGTGTGTTGTGCCAGTACCTCTCGGTCCCCCCCTTGCTTCGCCGCAACCCACTCCGGCCGCCCCTGTCCGCTTTCCGCTATCCAGAGGCCAGCCTGCCCGCAACGTTGGCACCGGGCGCGTTGCCGCCAGATTCGCCCGCCTTGCTTGGAGTTTGCACTCGCCACAGCGTCCTTCTCGACATTGTGTTGCATTTTTGTTTTAATAGGCTATATATGGCCTTTAGTATCAGAAATGCGCTTTTATAGGTCATTTATTGCCACTTGAAAAAATATCTGATTATAGGCCATATATGACCTGCAGAAAGCTGTTCAATCCAATAAAAGGCTATATGTGACCGTTTGAGGAGGATATGAAGACATCGCGACAACTAGAAGCCGAGATCGGAACCCGTTTGGCTCAATTGCGACTGTCCCGCAACGTGACGCAATCCATGCTGGCAAAGGACTCCGGGATCGGTCTCCGCACTTTGCGGCGCCTCGAGACCGGGGAACCATCGACGCTCGACACGTTCCTGCGTGTTGCCTTGGCTCTGGGCTTGGGCGATGCCATTCTCGGCGCGCTACCGACCGGCCAAATTCGCCCGATCGAGCGCGTCTCGCGGGCTGGCGCCCAGCGACGCCGCGCACGTCCACGAACACGGGAAGACCGCGATCCTGCCTGGACGTGGGGTGACGACCCAAATGACTGACGCCAGCGTCATGCTTTGGGGTCGGCGCATCGGAGCGGTGTCCTGGGATCACGCGCGCGCCATTGCGGTCTTCCAGTACGATCCGGCATTCGTGGACGCCGGCATCGAGGTTGCCCCTCTGATGATGCCTGCCAGAGAAACGCCCTACGAATTCCTGGCTCTGAACAGGGAGACCTTCAAGGGACTGCCGGGAATGCTTGCAGATGCCCTGCCTGACAGGTTCGGAAACCGGCTCATCGACGCGTGGCTGGCGGAAACCGGCAAGAGTCAGGAAGATTTCAACCCGGTCGACCGACTCTGCTACATCGGCCGCCGTGGTATCGGCGCACTTGAGTTCGAACCGGCCTTTCGACGACAGGCAAGAGCCAAGGGGCTGGAGGTTGCCCGACTGGTCGAATTGGCGAATCGGGTGCTCGACAAACGTGCAAACCTTGCCGGGTGCCTGGAC
>VYCX01000122.1:6071-6391 GCA_009843725.1 Boseongicola sp. SB0675_bin_26 | reverse complement strand
GGCGTCGATGCTGGCGCGGAACCGCTCGACCGTGTCAAGAAGCGTATCTATTTCCGCTACCGACCGCTGGACAAGACTCGTCGAGCCGGAAGTGTCGGGCTTCTGGCCCTTCCTGGCGACGCTGTGGTACGCAAACCGTTCAGGCACCCCTTCGACGTCACTCTCGGGCTCCGGGGGCGGCTCTACGTTTCGCATGCGCAGGCCGGTTTCACCGCGCGCCATGGCATCGAGCAGATACACCACTGCCCCCAAGGGCCGGAACCCGAGGCGAAGCGCCCGCGCAAGCAGCCCGAGCGAAAGCAGGACGATGACCAGCACCG
>VYCX01000122.1:2494-6061 GCA_009843725.1 Boseongicola sp. SB0675_bin_26 | reverse complement strand
TGCCGCGCCTGTCCATCGGGTTCCGGAAGGGCGGATTCGAATGCCGGCACATCTCCCGCAAGCCCGAGCAGCCCGCCCTCCGGTCGCGAAAGTGCCAGCCCGATCAGATCCGGAAAAAAGAACGAGATCCCGTCGCTGATTTCAAGATACGCCACGACCTGCGCCACGACGGCGTCGCCGCGCCTTACCGGTGCATAGTGCACGAGGAACGGCGAGCCGCTTGGAGCGACGATGATGCGGTTTCTAATGGCATCTGTGGCTCTTTCCTGGACCGCGCCCGATTCGATTAGTCCGGCCTCGTCGCCCGTGGTGGCCAGAATCTGCCCCGAGGCGGAAAGCACGGCGAATTCGGGCCGCGCACGCACCGTGTTCCTGACTTGCTCAAGCACCCTGTTGAGATCGTCCGAGCTGCCGTTTCTCAGCGCCGTGTCAATCTCGGCATCCAGGACAACCGTCCTTGAAACGTCCCCCAATCGCCCGCGATAGAGTTCCAGCATCGTGTCGAGCAAATCCGACTGCACTTCGATCCAGGATGACTCGTACCTCCGGCTCACGAGGTCATAGCGGAATTCCGCGTAGGCGATGATGATTCCCGAGACCGCCACAAGGGCCGCCGCAGCAATCATGGTGATCCCGCGCCGCAGGCTTCGCCCCTTCCGGGTTCCGTGCTTTGTGGAGCTTGCCGCCATCTTTCCGAACCGTCGACTCCCGCGACCCTACCCAGAGCCCGCCACGTAGCAAAGGGCGTTGGTCTCTCCCCGTTCCAGGATCACGCCGACATAGCCGTCTGCCAGCAAAGCCCCGTGGTCCGCCACGCTTCCTGACTTCGGCAGTGCCAGCTTGCAGTATGGGCCCGGCATCTCCCTTTGTTCAAAGTCATGCCGAAGCAGAAATCGGGGATGTCCGTCAAGCATGTCCTTCAATCCGTAGGCGCGGAACCCTGCAGCCAGAAGGTTGCCGAGGGAAACCCGATTGTAGGGCGATACCGTGCATTGCACGGAAGCAAGTCCGGCCTTGCGAAAGATGTCCATACGGACCCGAATCAACCTGCCATGCCAGCCCTGGGCACGCGCCTCGGGGCCGAGCACGGTGCCAAAGAGGAGACCCGGTGCCTGACTGTAAGGTCCGGCAAGGAAGGGCGGATGGTCGCTGTTTGCCTGCATCGCGTTGCTGTATCCGAGAATCTTGCTGTCCGATACCGGAAGAAGCACGATCCCGTCCCGGACGAAGCTGGCCAGGAATGCCTCGGACATGCGCAGGAACAGGCCTTCCCGTTGCGCCTGGCAGGCCGCCCAGTCGATGATCTCGACAAGCGCCGGAATGTCTTCCATCGTGGCGAGCCGCAGGCCGGTGCCGACAGGAATGTCACCAGCCGACCGGTCCAGGCAGCTTTCGGCGACATCGCGCAGCACGTCCCTCCCCACGTTTTTGCCTGGGCCCGCTGGGAGGGGGGTCACGGTCATTGGCCGATGATTTCCGCGTAGTCGAGAAGCGAGAGATTGGGCAGGATGTTGAGAGACTGGGCGACATCCGCCCGGATCTGGTACGAAAATTCCGGCATTACCTCGACGGGAATGTCCGAAACGGCCTTCTCGCCGCAAAGCACTTGCTCCGCCTTCTCGGCCGTGAAACGCCCGACCTTCCGGTAGGGCGCTACCAGTCCGTACAGTGCATCCGACGAGGCAAGCATGCGCTCGGTCGAGGCAAAGGAGGGGAGCCGCCTGTCATTCGCAAGTCCGGTGATGTACTTCGCGTGCTCGCCGATGAAGCTGTCAGGTCCCAGATAAAGAAATTGCGGCCCGCCATCCGCGGCCTTGTCGATGAGCTCCGGCAGGGCTTGCCGGCTTGGGTTGCCCTCGGAATCCAGCGGAACCGGAAACTCGTCGACCCGGTTGCCTTCACGGTCACCGAAAGCAGCGAGTTGTTCGACGGCCAGCACCGAATTCGTCTCCGTGGGGGTGAAAATGACCGCGATGCGGTCCACCGGCATGTAGGCAAGCATCGCGCTGACCTGCGTTTCCACCGGCACGATGTGACTGACGCCGGTCACGTTCCGGCCCGTCGGCCCGAACGACTTAACGATACGGGAGCGTACGGGCTGCGAAACCATCGTGAACAGGACCGGCCGGTCGAGAACCATGGGCGGATAGTCGTCCGGACCTTCCGCCAGTTCGGGATCCCGGCCGGCAATGCCAAGCGTGACCGACGTGCCCCAAGTGTACACGAGATCGGGTTCGACGCGCTGAATCTCCTCTATGATGGACGGCAGCCTGGTCACGTCCCGGTCCAGGGACCGAACCGTGATGTCGATGGAAACGCCGGCTTCGGCGAAATGTGCGCGAAAGCCTTCCTCGACTTCGGTTTCGCCACGCCACAGAACCATGAACACGGACTTGCCCGCCGCATCCGCGCGCACGCGGGCGGGCATCGAACCGGCCGCTGCGAAGGCCAGTGACCCGGCAAGCAGCTCACGTCTCGAAAAGCAAGGCACGAATCGCATCTCCCTCTTCCTGATCCCCGAATGCCAGATACCAGCTCAATCCGCAGGCCATCAGCAGCACGGCTGCAATGCCCATCAACATAAGCGCCTCCTCCGGTGTCGACGCCAGCAGCAAGCCGCTCGCGACCAAAGGGCCGACAAGCGAGCCCAAACGCTCGATGAAACGAAAGACACCTAGCACCGCGCCTGCGCTGGTGCTGGGGCCTCGCGTCTCGGACACATGCATGAGATAGCTGATCTGAGCCGGGATGGACAAGGTCTGGCCGACACCAAAGAGCAAGGTGGCGACCATGAGCACGATCAATCCTTCGTGGCCGAGCGTGTGCAGCGTGTGAGGCAGGACGAGCCCTATCCCCGCGACGCCGCAGCCGACGGCTACCCAAAGATGGAACTTTCGCCAGCGATCGGCGAGCGGCGACATGACCGGCGCCAGCAGCAGGATGGCGATGCCATAGGCCATGAGCACCCGGGCGCTGTCCGCGACGCTGCCTCCCGACCCCACGACGGCAAGCGGCATCAGGAGGAACAGGCCCCCGGTCAGGAGCGCCTTGGCCGGAATCGCGAAACAGATCATCGCTACCATGAATCTCGGGTTCAGCAGGACTGTCCGGAACGCATTCCATTGCACGCCGGGCAGCTGTCGCGCGACATCGGTTCCGGCCTCTCCCTCGGCAACATCCTCCGGCGTTGCCGACGCATCCGTCAGATCAGGCACCAGACGCGAGATGACGAGCATGCAGAGCATTGCCGAAACTGCTGCGACGACAGTGGCCGCCACCAGCGCGGAGGCCAGGCCAAGCCTGTCCGCCAACACGCCACCCAAGGCCGGACCACAGATTTCGGCGGAGACGACCACGGCAAAGAACACGGAAAACCCGGAGCTTCGGCGATCACGCTTTGCATGCTGGCTGATGTAGATCTGCGCCGCCGCATAAACCAGCCCGTAGCCGAATCCCGTAAGCGACCTCGAAAGCAGGATGCTGGCAAAGCCTTGTGCGGCGAGATGGCCCGCTATGCCGCCGGCACTAATGACGGCGCCCCAGAAGACAACGCGCCGGGCGCCGAAA
>VYCX01000122.1:0-2484 GCA_009843725.1 Boseongicola sp. SB0675_bin_26 | reverse complement strand
AACATGAACAGGGGCAGGCGAATGTAGGAGACGGCAGGAGACCGAATCGGCCGCGGACCGTCGGCACCCGGCAAAAGCCGGCCAATTTCGCCCGCGCGCGTCTTGGCAACGTCAACGCCCCGCCAGATCACTTCGTTGATACGACGAACCAGCTTCTGCATGCCGCCGCCCCACAGGGACGCAGGCACGAAACGCAGATCCTTGACCAGCAGCCTGGCCGTGAGGAATTCGATCATCCAGAGAGGGCGGATGATCAGGGCGGCGTAGATCAGGATCAGGAACTCGATGGCCACGAGGGCGACCGCAATCACCACAGTGACGATGTCAAACCAGATGTCACGCGTCAATGCATCGATCACCTCGATATTGACACCTGCATGCAGGAAGCCATCGGGACTGCCGGAATCTCTCCCGAGCGGCAGGCTGGACAGGAGCAGATTGCCCACCCGGCGACCGGACATCTCGATCGGAGAGAAGAGCGGCCTGCCCGTGACCTTCTCCCATGTGCCGAAAAGCCGTTCGGCCATCGCCATCGGGGCCGGATCGGTCAGCTTGGAGAGCGTCTCCGCGACTTTGTCCGGATCATTGGCGGAAAGGTAGAGAATCTCGCCGTCCGGATCCGTCAGCGCCAGAAACTCCATGCCTGCCGAAAACGACCGAGTCGCGTCCAGCGTCTCTTCGACTCCGCGCAGCGATTCCAAGCCGCCGGAGAACGCAATCGCGAGATTGAGGCGTCGCTGGAGGCTCAGGCCGGAATTGATCGTCTGGTTTTCCACTTCCGGCAGGAGCCGGGCCTCGAACGTGCGAACCGACAGTATCCCGAAGAGCAGGAACGGAATCAGCGTCAGCAGAACCAGGGCCAGCATGAAGAACGCGAGAAAACGGGACTTCATGTCAACCTGCCTTCCCCGCCTTGGCCATCTCCTGCCCGATCTTCCATACCGCGTGCACAAGCGGGTCGGTGGACACGGGCTCGGGGGTTTCAGGTTCGCTCGCCTGATGCAAGGTTTCGCTTCGCTTCGCGATCTGCCCCTCGATTCGCCCCAGGACCGCCACGGTCCCGAGAACCAGAAGCGGAATGACCGGCAGCAGCGAGCCGAGCAGTGCATTGACGAGATGTGACGACGTTTCTTCCAGGTCTCCCATGACATCGCCTCCGTCGTGGGACATCACGAGCATCCCTACCGACCGGCCGTTCTGCAGGATCGCCATTCGGGCCGAGAAATCCGCTCCGGAATCGAAAGTGTGCAGGACGTCGCCCGGAGCGGGGATCTCAAGCTCAGCAACCCCTTCTTCGAACGCAGAGCTTTCCTGATCCTCGGCGGATGGCTTGGTCGTGTAGAGCAACACGCCATCGCCGTCCGTCACGAAGAGGTCAAAGGCGCCTTCGAACTGGCTTACGGAGCGCTGGATCAGCTGTTCGGTCGATCTCGTCGTGCCAAGGGTCAACCCCTCTTCCAGGCTGTTTCCGATGGCCAAGACCAGGTCGCGCAGAACGGCGTCGTAGCGGGCCGCAACATTCGATGTGAGCAGTCGCTCGAATTTCAGGTAGTTCAGAACGCCTGCAACCGTCAGCCCGACGATCGGCAACAGGCACAGAACGAAGATGAACTGGATCGTCAGCCTACCGGGTCGCATCTCTTGACCGCCCTGACTTGCCGAACTTCATGGCGACGACTCCTGCAGCCCGGCCGCTGCCGATCCTTCCACGTCCGTTTCCGTGTCGCCGCCGGGCAGGGCCCCGCGGCCAAAGACGGTAGTGATCCGGTTGCGCCTTTCGAAGTCGTAGCTCACCTGGTCGGCCATGTTCCGAACCAGCATTATGCCGAGCCCGCCGATCGGCCTGTCCTCCACGCCGGACTGCGTATCCGGTGCAGGACCGTCCTCAAGGACATTGAACCGCGGCGCGTCATCCTCAATGACGAGCGCCACGCCTTCCGGCAACGGATGCAAGGCAAGCCAGATCGGACCGTCCTTGCGGTCACCTCCGTAGCCATGCATGACGGCGTTCATGAACAGTTCCTCGACGACAAGATGCATCTTGTGCCTGAACTCGACCGCCGGAAAGTGAGATTCGCAGAATGAATCTATCCAGGCTTCGATCTTGGGGAGGTTTTCGACCTGGCTGTCAATCTCAAGGCGCTCCACCTTGGACATTTCAGGCCTGTCCTGAATTGGCGGTCGCTTCTGCCAGTGCCTCTTCGCGCTTTTCGTATACCTTGAAAATCCTGTCAAATCCGGAAATGTGGAACACTTCGGCCACGGGGCCGTTGAGGCCGCAGATCGAGAACTCCACCGCCTGCTTGGAGAGTCGCTTGGCAACGACGAGAATGGCCCGGAGCCCGGCACTGCTGACATATGAAACGCCGCTGAGGTCACAGACCACAACCTTGTCCGTTTCCTCGATTTCGGCCATCAGCGAATGCTCCATATCCCCGGCCGTGGCACCATCGCTGCGTCCATCTACTTCGCCGACCACCACGT
>VYCX01000445.1 GCA_009843725.1 Boseongicola sp. SB0675_bin_26 | reverse complement strand
CTGACGGTGGGATTCGCCTACGAGTGGAAAAAGGGCGCGATGGACTGGGAGTGATTCCGGACGCCGGGCTCCCGGCATTGCCGCCTTTCGTCGCAGGATGCGCCAGACTTGCGATTCCTGGCAAGTCACGCATGAGTCGTTGCGTTGGGCCGCGTTGACGCTTCACGGGGGAGCGGATAAACCGCGCTCTCAGGAGGTGAACCGATGAGCGTTGTCACATCGCCCAATGCCGCTGGCCCCGATCGTGACGTGGACGCGCGCGAGTTCAACCGGCAATTGCAGGACAAGGGCTTTCTTGTCACCTCCACCGCAGACGTCATCAATTGGGTTCGAACCGGGAGTCTCCACTGGATGACGTTCGGATTGGCGTGCTGCGCTGTCGAGATGATGCACACGTCCATGCCGCGCTATGACCTTGAGCGCTTCGGCACGGCGCCTCGCGCGAGCCCGCGCCAGTCGGACCTGATGATCGTGGCCGGAACGTTGACGAACAAGATGGCGCCCGCTTTGCGCAAGGTCTACGACCAGATGCCGGAGCCACGCTACGTGATCTCGATGGGGTCCTGTGCAAATGGCGGCGGTTACTACCATTACAGCTACTCGGTCGTGCGTGGCTGTGACCGGATCGTTCCCGTCGATGTCTATGTTCCGGGCTGCCCGCCGACCGCGGAGGCGCTGCTCTACGGCATCCTTCAGTTGCAGCGCAAGATCCGCCGCACGGGCACAATCACGCGCTGAGGAGACAGCGATGTCCACAGAGCTAGCTGAACTTGCAGCAGGGATCGAGGCGAAGCGACCAGACAGCGTGCTCTCGCACGCGGTGGCCTTCGGGGAACTGACGGTCGAGGTTGCGCTGCCATCCCTCGTCGGCTTGGCGGACTTCCTCAAGTCGGACAAGAGCTACCGGTTCACGACGCTCGTCGACATAACCGCCGTCGACTATCCGGAGCGGGAGGTGCGCTTCGACATGGTTTATCATCTCCTTTCGATGCACCGGAATCGGCGCATTCGCCTGAAGGTCGCCGTGCGCGAGGATGAGTTTGTGCCATCATTGACAGGCATTCATGCCTCGGCGGGCTGGTTCGAGCGCGAGGTGTTCGACATGTTCGGCATCCTTTTCTCAGGCCATTCCGACCTGAGACGCATCCTCACCGACTACGGGTTCCAGGGTCATCCGCTGCGGAAGGACTTCCCGACGACCGGGTATGTCGAGGTGCGCCACGACGAAGAGTTGAAACGTGTCGTCTACGAGCCCGGGAAGCTGGTGCAGGAATATCGTCAATTCGACTTCATGTCCCCGTGGGAAGGAGCGAACTACATCCTGCCGGGGGACGAACGGGCCGGGGCAAAGGCTGAGCCATGAGCAGGACGTTTCGATTGAAGTACGTCGCAAGCGTCCGGCAAGCGCCGGTTGTCGGTGCCGGCGTGTCGTTCGGCATGCCCATGCATGGCGATACGAAGGTCTGTCCCCGCAGGGACATGTCTCAACGGCCGGAGAGGGCGGAATGATGGACGGCAAGCCCGACGACGCCCTGACCGGCGAGAAGAAGCTCCGGAACTTCAACATCAATTTCGGGCCGCAGCACCCGGCCGCTCATGGCGTGCTGCGGCTGGTGCTGGAGCTTGACGGAGAGATCGTCGAGCGCTGCGATCCGCATATCGGCCTGCTTCATCGCGGCACCGAAAAACTGATGGAAAGCCGCACCTACCTGCAGAACCTGCCGTATTTCGACAGACTGGACTACGTGGCGCCGATGAACCAGGAGCATGCCTGGTGCCTCGCGATCGAAAGGCTGACCGGCACCGAAATCCCCCGCCGAGCGTCGCTGATCCGGGTCCTGTACTCGGAGATCGGTCGCATCCTGAATCACCTGTTGAACGTGACGACGCAGGCATTGGATGTCGGAGCCCTGACTCCGCCGCTCTGGGGGTTCGAGGAACGCGAGAAGCTCATGGTGTTCTACGAGCGGGCTTGCGGGGCGCGGCTGCATGCCGCCTACTTTCGCCCGGGCGGCGTGCATCAGGACCTTCCGCCGGAACTCGTGGACGACATAGACAGATGGGCGGACGCGTTCCCAAAGGCGCTGAACGACATCGATGGCCTCCTGACGGAAAACCGGATATTCAAGCAGCGAAATGTGGACATTTGCATCGTCTCCGAACAGGAAGCCCTGGATTGGGGATTCTCGGGCGTTATGGTGCGCGGCTCCGGGATGGCATGGGACCTCCGGCGATCGCAGCCCTACGAGTGCTATGACGAGTTCGACTTCCAGATTCCCGTGGGAAAGAACGGCGACTGCTATGACCGGTATCTCTGCCGCATGGCCGAGATGCGGGAGAGCCTGAAGATCATCAAGCAGGCATGCGAGAAACTGAGGGCGGAACCGGGCGAAGTCCTTGCCCGAGGCAAGCTGACCCCTCCGTCACGGAGTGACATGAAGACTTCGATGGAAGCCCTGATTCACCACTTCAAGCTGTATACCGAGGGATTCCGCGTGCCTGAGGGCGAGGTCTATGCCGCCGTGGAGGCCCCCAAGGGCGAGTTTGGAGTCTACCTTGTGGCTGACGGCACCAACAGGCCCTATCGCGCGAAGATCCGGGCGCCGGGGTACCTGCATCTTCAAGCCATGGACCATGTTTCGAAGGGGCACATGCTGGCGGACGTATCCGCCATCATTGGAACGATGGACATTGTGTTCGGGGAGGTGGACCGATGACGGCTTCTTTCTGGACTTTCGTGCTCCGCAGACGGGATCAGGCCGTGAAGATCCGGCCTTCGCGAGCGAAATGAGGAACTGATGCTTCGCCGCCTTCACGCCGAGCAGCCGGAGAGCTTCGCCTTCACGCCCGCCAATCAGGCGTGGGCGGAACGTCAGATCGCGAAATACCCGGAAGGGCGGCAGGCCAGCGCCATTATCCCGCTTCTCTGGCGGGCGCAGGAGCAGGAGGGCTGGCTCAGCCGCGCTGCGATCGAGCATGTCGCGGCCACGCTGGACATGGCCTATATCCGGGCGCTCGAGGTCGCGACGTTCTACTTCATGTTCCAGTTGCAGCCGGTCGGAAGCGTTGCCCATGTCCAGGTCTGCGGCACGACCTCCTGCATGATCTGCGGCGCCGAAGATCTGGTCGCGGTTTGCAGGAAGAAGATCGCCGAGTCTCCGCACGAGGTTTCCGAGGACGGAAAGCTCTCCTGGGAGGAGGTCGAGTGCCTCGGGGCATGTTCGAACGCGCCGATGGCGCAGATTGGCAAGGATTACTACGAAGACCTGACCGTGGAGCGATTGGCGGAAATCATTGATGAACTTGCCCAAGGCAAGATTCCGGTGCCTGGGCCGCAAAACGGTCGCTTTGCCTCCGAGCCGGTTTCGGGGCTCACCAGTCTTGATGTGCGGGAGGACGAGAGGCAGAGACACAACGCAAGCGTTCAGCTTGCGGTGACGGTACGTGACACCGTCAAGCGCATAGACGGGAACTAGACATGCCCGGACCTGCCTGCATCGTCGGAATTTGCGGCGCGGCCGTCATCAGGAAGGCGGTGGCTGCATGTCGTTGCCGCGCAGTTCTTCCATTCTCGCTGTCGGGAATTCCACGTCGCGCCGATGTCCAGCTGGCCGGAGTGCCCCGCGAAGACCATGCCGGCTGCTTATGACTGACGGCAATGAAACGGATCGCGCGCTGGGCCGTCAAGGACGCATCGTGGCGCTCGTCATAGCGCTTACGATGATCCTTTGGCTCGTTGCCCAGTCAGCGGGTGACTGGCTCGGCCTCCCGGGTCGATACGCGTTTCTGGTCGACCTTTTTGCCCTTGCAGGTTTTCTCTGGGCGCTAATCGTGACATGGCGGATTTGGCGCAAGCGGCGCAAGATGCGCTGACATGTGATGGCCGGTTGCAGGATGGGACAGGCAGATGCTTGAGGACAAGGACCGCATATTCACGAACCTATACGGCATGCATGATCAGACCTTGGCCGGGGCGCGGGCACGCGGCCACTGGGACGGAACCGCGGCGCTGATCGAAAGGGGCCGCGACTGGATTGTCCAGCAAGTCAAGGAGAGCGGGCTCAGAGGCCGTGGGGGTGCAGGCTTTCCGACCGGCCTCAAATGGAGCTTCATGCCAAAGGAATCGGATGGCCGTCCGTCCTATCTGGTGGTCAATGCCGACGAGTCCGAGCCCGGCACCTGCAAGGACCGAGAAATCATGCGTCACGATCCTCACACGCTGATCGAGGGTTGCCTGATTGCCAGCTTCGCCATGGGTGCGCACGCCTGCTACATGTACATCCGAGGCGAGTATGTGCGCGAGCGTGAGACGCTGCAGGCCGCGATTGACGAGTGCTACGATGCCGGCCTTCTGGGCAAGAATGCTGCAGGTTCAGGCTGGGATTTCGACCTGTATCTTCATCACGGCGCCGGGGCCTATATCTGCGGCGAGGAAACCGCGCTGCTCGAAAGCCTTGAGGGCAGGAAGGGCATGCCGAGAATGAAGCCTCCGTTTCCTGCGGGGGCAGGTCTCTATGGCTGTCCGACGACGGTGAACAACGTGGAATCCATTGCCGTGGTTCCGACCATCCTGCGGCGAGGCGCTGAATGGTTCGCGGGGTTCGGCCGCCCGAACAACACCGGGACGAAGCTGTTCGCGATCAGCGGACACGTGAATGCCCCTTGTGTCGTTGAAGAGGCGATGTCGATTTCCTTTGCGGAGCTCATTGAACGTCACTGCGGTGGAATCAGGGGCGGCTGGGACAACCTCAAGGCCGTCATTCCCGGTGGATCCTCGGTGCCTTGCCTGCCAGGCAGGCTGATGAAGGAAGAGTGCATCATGGACTTCGACTGGCTGCGAGACCAGAAATCGGGTCTCGGCACCGCCGCCGTGATCGTCATGGACCAGTCCACCGACATCATAAAGGCGATCTGGCGCCTCTCGAAGTTCTACAAGCACGAGAGTTGTGGCCAGTGCACGCCTTGTCGCGAAGGCACGGGCTGGATGATGCGGGTGATGGACCGGCTGGTCAGGGGCGAGGCCGAAGTCGAGGAAATCGACATGCTTCTCGACGTCTCGACCCAGGTCGAGGGCCACACGATCTGCGCCTTGGGCGATGCGGCGGCATGGCCGATCCAAGGACTGATACGTCATTTCCGCGACGAGATCGAGGATCGGATTAAGGTCGCACGCACCGGCAGAATGAGCTCTGTGGCAGCGGAGTGAACCTGCGCGCGGGGTCTGCCTTGTCAAGCTTCAACGTGTTCCGCAACGGCGTTCAGGAGTTCCTGCCCCGGGTCTCCAACGACTCCCATTCCATTCCGAGCTGCGAAAGATGCCATCGCTGTCAGGAGCGGACCTTGACTGCTCTTGCCGATTTTGCAGTCAATCCGGCCGCAGGAATTCGCTCGCAAGGGGTCGCAGGCAACGCGCCCCTTGCCCCAACATGTTGTGGACGCACTGTTCACACGAGGCGAATCAGCCGCAAGCGAAAATCCCGACACGGCTCATGGCATCTATATGCTTGACAAGACTGATGGCCTGGCCGTTGCAAGCATTGATTTCACGGGTCAGCGGAAGTTGCCAACGCAAACGCTTCTGGCCGTGCAGATGCGCCAGTCTCGGACGCCTCGTCTCGTCCTGCCGCGCCGTCGAGGGCGCGCGCAAGGATGTTCTTCGCCGCGTTGATGTCGGCATGGGCCGCGTGGCCGCAGGCCACGCAACGGAAATTCGCCCGAGTTCTGGGATCGCGATTGCGCTCGTCCTTCGCGCCGCACTCGTGGCATGTCCTTGACGTGTTCCTGGCGGGAACGACGATCACGTTCGCCGCCTTGTATTCCAGCATCCGCTTCAACGCCGTCCAGCCCGTGTCCAGGATGACGCGGTTGGTGCCGGACTTCTGGGCCACCATCGTGCCGGGCGCCTCTGCCGTGCCCTTCGCGGAGCGCGTCATCCCCTTCACGTTCAGCCCCTCGACGGCGACGGTTCCCGCCTCCGCCGCGAGCCTGCGGCTCACGTGGCGATGCCAGTTCTTCCGCCTGTTGGCGATCTTGCGGCGCACCCTCGACAGGTGCCGCTTGGTCCGCTCGCGCCGCCAGCTGGCCTTGCGCTGCCGGGACGGCTTCCGCTGCAGCCTTCGGGACCGCGCCTCCAGCCGCGCCATGTCGGGCATCCGGTGACCTCGCCGTCGCTGTCCGCGACCTGGCCCCCGTTCCTGTCGGGGCCGACGACACGGCCGTTGTCGGCGGGCGCCTCGACCTCCGCCGGGAGGCATACCATGGCGTGCCACCTGCCGCCGGCGCGCTTGAGGACGGCGGAGACCGGCTTCCCGCCGGGGCATGGGTTGCCGTCCTTCCCGCGGATGGCCAGGGGACCGAAACCGGGGACGCGCAGCCTGCCGTCCCTGACCTTC
>VYCX01000112.1:1981-6433 GCA_009843725.1 Boseongicola sp. SB0675_bin_26 | reverse complement strand
TCCGGTCCGTAGTCGTAGACGTCCATCGCGTCTGTCGTGAACATGCTGTAGCCGTCGCCACCGTTGCGGACGTAGTTGTTTGTCACCACGCCGTAGGTGGCATCGGGATCAATGGCCACGTCGCCGACGAGGACCTCCTGGATCCGGCCTTCGTTTGGGGCCACGGTTGGATCCCAGGTGAAACTCAGCCCGGCGACCTGCGGAAAGCGGCCCTTGATGTCTTCGACCTGGCTTACGCCATTTTCAAGGGCGTCGATGACGCTCTGGCCCTTGATGCGGAAAGTCGCCAGGGTGTTCTGGAACGGCAACACGGTCAAGACTTGGCCCATGGTCACGTCACCCTCGTCTATGGACGCGCGTATGCCTCCCGAATTGGCAATGGCGATCTGGATGCCCTGATGCCGGACGCGATCCAGCATCGAATCGGCAACAAGATTTCCCATGGGGCACTCCTCGACCCGGCACACCGAACGACCGCCCTCGATGAACTCTCCGGCCTCGGCCACGACTTTTTTCCGGATCGCGTCGAGCGGCTCGGCCAGTTCGCCGACCCTCTTCTTGGTGTTCTCGTCCTCGGGCACGCTGGCATCGAGCAATATCGGTTCGCCCACGGCCTCGACGATGTTGCCGTCGCCGTCGAAGGTGATGTCAATCTCGCCAAGGAACTTGCCGTAGGCATACGCCTGCACGATGGCGGTGTTGCCGACCATCAACGGATAGGGCCCGTCCGCCCGTTCCTGCGTGTTCGACAAGAGCGTGTTGTCATGTCCCCCGACAATGACGTCGACCTGCGGTATGGCCTCTGCAATGCGCAGGTCCACTGGCAGTCCGGAATGGCTCAGGACGATGATCTTGTTGATTCCCATCGCCTCCAGCCGCCCGACCTCGCCGCGCACCGCCTCGACCGGATCGCTGAAATGCACGTTCGGGCCGGGCGAGGCCAGTTCGTCGTTGTCTTCAGGTGTCAGCCCGATCAGTCCCAATCGCTCCCCGCCGCGCTCCAGGATCACCGACGGCTCGATCGCGCCGACGAGGGACGGCTCGTCTCCGAAATCCGAATTCGACATCAGGACCGGAAAGTCGACGGAATCGACGAAGGCACGCAGGACTTCCGGCCCGTCGTCAAATTCGTGGTTGCCCACGGCCATCGCGTCATAGCCCATCTTGTTCATCATTTCGGCCGCAGCCTTGCCCTTGTAATGGGTATAGAACAGCGATCCCTGGAACTGGTCTCCGCCATCGACAAGGATGTAGTTGTCGCTCCGTGCCTTGGCCGCCTTGATCGCGCTGACGAGGCGTGCCGAGCCGCCAAAGCACTTGCCCTCTTCGTTGTCTTCCGGGCCGCAGCCCGAATCAAAGCGGCTGATCGGTTCGAAGCGCGCGTGAAAATCGTTCGTGTGAAGCACTGTCAGCCTGTAGTCCGCCGAGGCCATGCCGCCCGCGAGCGCGAGAAGCGCCGCGGCGCAGAAGACTCTTGTGTTCATGGTTGCCGTCCTTCCGTTGGTTGCCAACGGCACAGTGGTCAAGGGCGCTGACAGAGTCAAAGCCGATTTGCCGGGGAGGGCGATCTTGCGCAACCGGCACCAAATGCGGACCTTCCCTGGGAAGCGTGGTTGACTGGTGGCAGTTCCCGCATGTCCATCGCGCGTTGCGGCTCCTGGACATGCTCGGGGAGGCGCCGCTGTCCTTGGTCCGTGTTGCACATCTCCTGCCCGAGGAAATTGCCGGGTTCGTTGATCCGGCATGTCCGCAATTCGACGCATTCAAGCATCACGGCCGCGATTCTCCGTTCGAGAGGCCGGTTCTCGTGCATCCGTGCAGCTTCGGCGCATGCCTGAACGACCATGGCCTGGCAGAGTGCGGGCCTATCCGCGCCACGGCGCATGGACGCCGCGGCGCGGAGGCTAACGGCAGTCCGCAGCCGGGTTGCGCGCCAACGGTCAGCGAGGATCCGGTGATTTGGCAGCGGTGGTTAGCGCTGGCGCGTCATGCTCGGGGCGGCTAAAGACCTGCCCATGACCGAAACGCCAGTTCCAAGGGCCGGCATCGACCGGATCGCGCTCTATCAGGGCGGAGAAAGCCGCCTTGGCGGGCGCAGCGACGTCTTGAAGCTGTCATCGAACGAAAACCCGTTCGGGGCGCCAGAGTCGGCGAGGGCCGCATGGGCCGACCTGGCCGGCGAACTGCATCGGTATCCGTCCGCCGGCCATGCTGGCCTGCGCCACGCAATTGCCGAGGTTCACGACCTGAATCCGGATCGAATCATCTGCGGCGCCGGATCTGACGAAGTGATTTCCTTTCTCTGCCAGGCCTACGGCGGCGAAGGCACGGAAGTGATTCACACCGAGCACGGGTTCTCGATGTATCGGATTTCGGCCATGGCGTCTGGCGCTGTGCCGGTCGAAGTGCCCGAAGCGGAACGTCAGGTGACCGTTGACTGCATCCTGGATGGGATTACCGATCGCACGCGGCTTGTCTTCCTGGCAAACCCGGCCAATCCCACGGGCACCATGATTGGCGCAAGCGAAGTCAGCCGGCTCGCCGAAGCCTTGCCGAGTCGCGTGCTCCTGGTTCTGGACGGGGCTTACGCCGAATATGTGGAGGGCTTCGACGGGGGAGCCACGCTGGTCGAGGCGAGGGAGAACGTCGTGATGACCAGAACGTTTTCCAAGATCTACGGACTGGGCGGTCTCCGGGTCGGCTGGGGCTACGGCCCGGCGCATGTAATCGACAACCTCAACCGGGTGCGAGGGCCTTTCAATCTCTCGACGGTTCAACTCTCGGCTGCCACCGCCGCCGTGCGCGACCGGAATTGGGCGAAGCGTTGCTTCAAGGAGAATGCTGCCTGCCGCGAATGGCTGTCCCGTTCCCTGGCCGAGGTGGGCGTCCTCTCGGATCCGTCAAGCGCCAATTTCATCCTGGCCCGGTTCCGGGACCAGGAAGAGGCCAATGCCTGCGATGCGGTGTTCCGCGAAGATGGCATTCTTGTCCGAAATGTCCGCGGTTACAAGCTGCCAGACTGTCTCCGGATCACCGTTGGCAGCGAGAGCGATTGCCGACGCGTCGTCGAGAGCGTTCGACGTTTCAGGGAGATTCAGAGATGAAGGAGGTCTATGGTCGAGTCGCATTGATCGGCCTCGGACTCATTGCCTCGTCCATGGCTCACGCGGTCCGGCGCGCCGGGCTTGCAGGCGAGATTGTCGGCACGGCCAAGTCGGAGGCAAGCCGCGGGACAACACGCGAACTCGGATTTTGTGACATCGTGGCCGACACGCCGGCGGATGCGGTACGAGGTGCCGATCTCGTCGTTCTTGCCGTGCCCGTAGGTGCGATGGCGACCGTGGCGTGCGAGATCGGACCTCATCTGAAGCCTGGCGCCACCCTCACGGATGTCGGATCCGTCAAGCGGGCCGTGATCGAGGCCGTCGCGCCCTGCGTGCCTGAGGGGGTTCACTTCATTCCTGGTCACCCGTTGGCCGGAACCGAGCACTCGGGGCCACGCTCTGGCTTTGCGGAACTTTTCGAGAATCGCTGGTGCATCCTTCTGCCCGACCCGGGCACTGACCCGGATGCGCTTGCCCGATTGAAGGAATTTTGGCGAGGCATGGGCGCAAATGTCGAGGAGATGGACGTCGACCATCACGACCTCGTGCTGGCGGTCACGAGCCACTGCCCGCATCTCATCGCCTACACGATGGTCGGAGTGGCCGATGACCTTCGAAGAGTGACGGACAGCGAAGTCGTGAAGTATTCGGCTGCGGGATTCCGGGATTTCACGCGCATTGCGGCATCCGATCCGACCATGTGGCGGGACGTGTTCTTGAACAACAGGCAGGCGACGCTCGAGATCCTGGGCCGCTTCACGGAGGAGCTGTTTGCCTTGCAGCGCGCGATCAGGACCGGGGATGCGGAGCTGCTCTTCGACTACTTTTCCCGCACGCGCGAGATTCGCCGCGGCATCATCGAGGCCGGCCAGGACACGGATGCGCCGGACTTTGGTCGTGGCGGGGCAAGATGACATCCGTCAAGCTGATGCAACTTGGAAGATCACTCTGCAAGCGCGGACTTCACCAAGCCTGGAGTCGCGGAGCCCTTCCTAACGGAACAACACCCAAGCGGACCAGGCCGCCGGAGAACATGAGCGGGAGTTCAAGAGCATCTTCGTGGCCGCTCATCAGTTCGAGTGCAGTTTCAAGCGCGACGTGATATGTCGGCTCCAGCAATCCCGTTGCTTCCGCAAGGTCGAGAACGGCTCGCCACTCCGCCACGCGAAGCATGATCTCGCCGTCCGGCACGCCAGCCTCCGAGACGGTCAGGCTGCCCGACGCGCTGAAGGAGAATTCGCCCCAGCGAACGGACAGGTCGTCCAGGTCCAATCGGTTGATCCCGAGATGCGCACCGTCAAGGAAGCGCTGGTCTATCGGTGCATCGAGCCCAAAGGCCGCATCGGCG
>VYCX01000112.1:0-1971 GCA_009843725.1 Boseongicola sp. SB0675_bin_26 | reverse complement strand
CAAATGTCCGCGACGAATTCAGGGCGCGTCGCAGATTATCCGGGAGAGAAAGCTCCAGCAATTCCATTCCCACTCGATACGTGTTTTCGCGCACAGGCATCGTCTCGATGGCGAAGCGCAGTTCCGTCGACGAAACGGTCCAGCCCCGGGACGAGCGGATTCGGGGGTCTTTCAGGACCAGTCGCGCCCTTTTCAGGGCAAGATCCGTCGAGGGCCTGAAATAGATGGACGCTCGAGCACTGTCATGGTTGACCTGAAGCGCCTCCAATGGAGTCGAAATCACATGCTCGTCCGGCAGAACGGCGATGACCTCATGCGGTCTGTAGGCAAGCGAAAGGAACTGCACGAAAGGCGCCGACCAGGCGATGCCCGTGCCAGGGTCCGCCAGCGTGAGATCGGACATTGTGGTGTCGAAGCGGTTGGGAAAGCCGCGTGTCGTGATGTCCGAGAAATCCGCCACCCAGCCATCGTTGCGCATCTGTTCCATCCAGGACGCAAGGGTTCTCTGATATGCCGAATGCCCGATGACCCACCAGCACATCCACAAAAGCGCGGCAATCACGAGCACCCCAACAAGACGCAGCATCCGCCCTCTTCCCCTGACCGTTGTCCGCTGTTTTAAGGCGGCCATGACGGAAGAGAAAGTCCTGGATCTGTGCCCGCTTTGGGTCTTCGGGTACGCATCGCTTCTCTGGAACCCGGGATTCCCGGTGGCCGAGCGGAGGCTCGCGACGCTGCATGGCTATCACAGGTCGTTTTGCATGCGTTCAGTCCACCACCGTGGAACCGCCGAGGATCCGGGGCTGGTGCTCGCGCTCGACGAAATGTCCGGGGCGTCGTGCCAGGGACAGGTGATGCGCGTGCCTGACCACGCAAGCATAGAGGCGATCGAATGCCTGCGAGAACGCGAATTGGTATCTTCTGCGTACCTGGAGCGCCTTGTTGAGCTGGATGTCGGGCATGGCCCAGCGGTGACGGCGCTGGCATACGTGATTGACCGAACCCATGTGCAGTATGTCTCCGGGCTGGAACTTGAACAGCAAGCCCGGATCATAGCGCATGCCGCAGGCGGCCGCGGCCCGAATTCGGAGTACCTCTGGAATACGGCGGATCACCTTCGCGAACTGGGCATCGAGGACGAGGATCTGGACTGGTTGTCGGCCCGGGTGCACGTCCTGGCAAGGGGCGGGCGGTAGCGTAACTGCCGTGCACGTCGAGCGCACGCCTGGCCTTGGGAAAGGTCCCGGATCTGGATGTGCCGGAAACCCTGACAAGCTTCCTCATCCGAGCCAGGGCTCCAATGGACGCCGGCCTCTCGCGCCGAGACTCCGCGGGAAAGGTGCCGCCGGAAGCCGCTTCATGTGCCGATTGGTTGCAAGTGCAATGTCGCTCTGCCGGATGTCGCAGCGGGCAACGCGATCAAGGAACGGTGAATCCTCTTGGCCGCGCGGCGCAAGCCAAGGCCAACGCTCCTTCGCATTCCGGTTGGCACTCCGCCGCGCATTAACTATTCTCGGCAAGAGGCAGCATGGGGCCGATGGCCGATGAACCGACCGGACACCGAGGCCGAGTGGGATTTCACGCAACCTTATCGTCAGTTCATGACGATGATCCTGGTGTTGGCGCTGGTCGGCGCCGGGGCCGTGCTCGCTTACCCGCGAGTCGCTCCCGTCTTTCTGGCGAACCCATGGTTCAACGGGTTCATAGCTCTTGTCTTTGTCATTGGCGTCGTGGCCTGCTTCTGGCAGATCTTTCAGTTGGTGTCGTCGGTCAGCTGGATCGAGGGTTTTGCCCAAAGCCGCCCGGGCCATGAGGTCGTCAAGGCACCGAGGCTGCTGGCTCCGTTGGCCGCTCTCCTGCGCAAGAAGAGCGCACGAAGCCAGATCGGCGCATCGTCCTCCCGCTCCATCCTTGATTCCGTCGCAACGCGAATTGACGAAGCGCGGGACATCACGCGCTACATCATAAATC
>VYCX01000414.1 GCA_009843725.1 Boseongicola sp. SB0675_bin_26 | reverse complement strand
CGAAGGAATGGAAGTCAGGCGCCAGCCCGTCCTGCCGGACTTCCCGTCTGGACCGCACGGCCGAAATCCGTACCGCATTCATGATCCGATGCAGCTCGGCAAGAAGAGGATTGCCAGAGGCCACGGCGATCAACTCATGCAGTCGCAAATCAAGCCGTTTGTCTTTTGCCCGCTTGGTGGCCCATCGCATGTTGTCGGCAAGCTGGCGGGCCTCGGTCAAATCGCGCGGGTCGGCGTGTTCGGCCAGTTCGGACTCGAGCGACAAGCGTGCCATCATCGCGACGTGAGGGCTGGTGATTTCGGCCATGTGCTGCACGATCGGCTCGTTGCTGCCTTCGGCGTCCAACGGCGCCCGCAGGAACGTCCGGTGGTCCATGTGGCGTTCGCAATGCCTTCCGCATCAAGGGGCACCAGAGCCTTGCGCAACTCGCCACGCAAGACTCTCTGCTGTTCGGGCAGGTCCCGCTCCTGAGGCAACGTGCCACCAGAGCATGCGCCGGAACTGACAAGCCAGCTTTCCAATGCGTCGCGGGAAGTGGCTGTCATGCCGAGATGTTGCATCGGTAAATCAAATTGCGTCACGCCTGCATGTACCAAGAATGGGCTCCGATCATGAAGTCAATCAAGAAATGCACTTTCCGCATGAAGGCATCAGGCCCGGTACACGACCAGCCGGCGCGGCAAGGTCCGCCCTGCGTCCACTTCGAAGAAGTCCCTCGGATTTGACCAAGGCCATCTTGCCGTCAACAACTTCTGCCTATACGGCATGCGAGGGGAGGGCGGCCTGGCCACCCAACGGGCGATGGCGTTCATGACCGGCAAGAGCTTCGACGCGGCGACGGTCTGCACGCACAATTTCCCGATGCGGCAGGCACCGAACGCTCCTTGCCATGCGCCACAGAAGTTCCGGTTTGGAAGCCGCAGGATAGAGCGAAGGGACATGTCAAAGGCCAGACGAGGGATCTATGCGGCCGCCGTTTCACCGTTTAGGGAGGACGGCACGCTCCACATCCAAAAGCTCGTCGCCTATTGCCAGCACCTGATCACGGCGGGCGGTTGCGATGGCGTGGCGCCGACTGGAACGACGGGCGAGGGGAACTCGATCTCCCATCGCGATCGGATGGCGCTTCCCGGCGCCTTTGCCGACGCCGGGTTCGATCCGAGCCGCGTGATATTTGGAACCGGATCCTGTGCGACGCAGGATGCTGTCGATCTGACGTCGGCGGCGATTTCCGCCGGGTTCGTGAACGTGCTTGCCCTTCCGCCGTTCTACTACAAGGATCCCGGCGACGAGGGCCTCTACGCCTATTTCTCACAGCTTGTTGAGAAGGTCGGCGATGACCGGCTACGGGTCTATCTCTACCACTTTCCTCAGATGTCGATGACGCCGATCCCGGTTGATGTCGTTGTGCGGCTGAAGCAGGCTTTCGGACCGGTGATTGCAGGCCTTAAGGACTCAAGTGGAGACTTGTCGCAATCGCTTGCCTTCGCCGAAGCCACTGGCGGGGTCGATGCGGGCTTTGATGTCTATCCTTCAAGCGAGGCATTGCTGTTCGACGGGCTGGCCGGCGGTTGCGCTGGCATCATCTCGGGATCGACGAACGCGTTCGGGGCCTACTCGCGCGCCGCGATGGCCGCTCCTGAAGGTCCTGACAGCGATGCGTTTGCAATGGTGAAGGCAGCTCGCGCGGTGGCATCAAAATATCCGCTGATGGCGGCCATGAAACAGATGGAAGCCTGGCGCAGCGGTGACGACAGCTGGACGCGCATGGCGCCGCCGCTCGTGCCGCTCGGCGCCGGGCAGGCGGCAGGCCTCAAGGCGGATGTCGAGGGTCTGGAGGCCCCGGTGCGAGCAGGCCCGGAAAAATGGCAGTGACAAGGTGACCGGCGCGGTGCGCAGATTGGGCAGAGAAACGGCGAAACAGGCAGTTGGACCGGGTCGAGACCTCGCAAGGGGAACGCCGCGAAGTTCCAGGAAACCCCAGTCCCGACAGCTACGAAGACCGGGGCGATGATGTTCAAGATCTCGCTTGGCACCTGATCCCGCTTCGGGTTGTTTCGCTGCTTGCGGGGACTGCATGCATGGCTCGATTGACCGTCAGGTTAACGTAGACTGGTAGACGAGGAATCTCATGCGCGGACATTTCCATTGGCGAAGCAGCAATTGTTCCCCTTGCGTCGATCTCGCCCCTTGCCCGGGGCGACGGCATCGGGACCAGACGGATGGTTGGAGGCGAGCATGTTGATGCCCCGCCGTCCACTGCCGGCACGATCACGTTTCCAGCCGGGTCCGCGGCACCCATGCACGGCTACAACTGCGACGAACAGGTCACTATCCTCGAAGGCCGGATCCTGGCCGAGGATGCCGGAATTCAGTCCGAATCCGGACCCATGGATACCAGCTTCATTCTGGTCTGGCTGCCGCATCGCTTCGTGGACATCGTTGACGGTGATCTGAAGATCCTGCGGGTCCATGCGGCAGCAGAGGTCACACGGACCTTCACGAATTCGGGTGAGACCCGTTCGTCATCTGCTGCGGGGGTACACGGTCAGACCCGCCTCGTCGACTGACGCAGTTTCGTTCAGCACGGCTCGGACCTCCGCCACGCGCGCGGCGTTGTCACGCGCCAGGGATCCGTCTGCATTCCAGAGCGAGTTCTCGAAACCCACCCGCACCTTGCCTCCCAAGGTTGCCGCATGCGCCAGGCAGGCAGTTTCGGCCGAACCGAAGGCGCAAACCATCCAGTCGAATGTCAGATCGGCCTTTCGCGCATTGAGCGGCACCAGATAGGCTTCAAGATCGCCCGGGCTGGGCAGCACCGATCCTGCGTACGATCCGAGCACGAGTTGCAACTGGTGATGGGTGCCGGGAACCACCTTCTGGTCGATGCATTCCAGCAGCCAGTTCAATTCTTGCGCCGAGTACACAATGTGCTGTACATCGACTCCTTCGGCGTGCGCCCAGGCGTAGAATGCCCGCGCGTTTTGCGTTTCGGTGCGGGCGCGGAGCATTTCGCGAAGGGCGACGGACACCGAGGGTGGCCGCAATTCGCGAATCATCGCTCGCTGGGCGCCGGCGCTGTAGCGGCCCGCCGCCTCGCTCGTCACCTGAAGGAACAGGTCGGGTACCGCGTGTTCGAGAGCTGCGATCGCCTCTCGGTACAGCCCCGTGTCAAGACTGTGCTTGCCTTCCTTGTCGCGCACATGCAGGTGCAGGCCGTCCGCCCCGGCCTCTTGGCACGCCACGGCCGTCGCAACGGTTTCCTCCAGCGTGATCGGCAATGCCCTATGGTCTGCCTTGCCCCGCCGCGCACCGTTCGGCGCGACCATCAACCGGGGCAAGGGGCGTAACGGCGTCATCCGAGTTCGGCGATCTCGACGGTGCGCCGATCCTCGGCCGAGCAGGCGATGGCTTCAGGAACTTCGATATCGTGGACCATCTGTTCTGAAATGAACGGGTACTCCGCGGTGCTTGCAATCGCGGCAAGGGCATTGAGATTGTGCACCACCGCGTCCGCCCATGCAAATTCCTTTCGTAACGTATCCTGACCCGTCTCCGATACAAGGCAGTGCGCCCTCCCGCCAGTTGGGTCATCGCGTTCACTGACGTTTGCGCGTTCGGCTTCGTGCCATGCACGTTTCACGGCAACTTGAGCCGCTCTCGGGCGGCGGGCGCGGAAGTTGCGCTCGTTGCGGATCAGAAGGTGTCATTTTCCTACACCGCTGAAATCATTGCAACAATCCTGCAATCTCGAAGCGCCCAGGCAGTGAGTCAACACTATCGCAACACGGCGCCCTCGCGGTCGGGGTAAGCGTTCTTTCGAGCCGTGGAATCTGCAAATTCGGTAATGACGCAGGAAGTAGAAGCTCAAGGAATCCTTGCTTTCGCGGTGGTTCATGATGCGCGCATTGTCGAATCTCCACGGCTTCCCCGAACGGTTACCTCCGGCAGGCGCCTCAGGACCGCCCAGGCCAGGGCGCCGTCCCCGGTCTCCGCCGCGGTCATGCCGCCCGCCGTCCGGCCTACCAGCGCGTCTCGATCCGGACCCCGACGCCGTGCGCGGCGTCCTCGCCGTCCGCCGCGCGGCGGCTCGCCTCCAGCGACAGCCGGAACGGGCCGTCGTCCGCGGGCCTCAGCCGCCAGCCGATGCGCGCCCGGCGCTCGTGCTCCGTCGCCCTCAGCCCCGCGTAGGGCGTGCCCGTGAAGCGCGTCCGGAACGGCATGCCCCAGCCGACCTCGCCGTCGAGACGCGCGCTCCCGTCCGCCGCCGCGCCGGGCACCAGCGCCGCCGCGTCGCGCGCCGACCACACCACGTCCGCGCCGCCGGCCTCCGCGCCGGCCCCCGAGGACAGCGTCACCGAGAGCCCGCGGCCGCGCCTGTCCGGCGCGATCCTGAGCGCGCCCGACACGCCCCTTTCGCGGTAGCCGCGCCCGGCATGCGCCACCAGCGTCCGGGCGCGCAGGTCCGCGACCGTCCCCGAGGACGGTCCGGCATACGCGATGCCGACGCCGACCTCGACGCCCGCGCCGGTCTCGGCGTCGCCGCCGTCGTGGCGGAGCGCCACCTCGAGCGACGGCGTCAGCGTCCCGCCGCCGTCGAGCGCGATCCGCCGCGAGCCCTCCAGCGCGACCCGCAGGCGGCTCGACCGCGCGTCCCCCGCCGCCAGCCTGCCGAGGCCCGCCACCTCGACCGCGCCGGACCCTGTGCGCACGAGGAGCGCGTCGCCCTTCAGCGCGAGGCCGAAGCCGTCGCCCTCGGCCGCCGCCAGCAGCTCCGCCCGGCCCCCGAACGCCCCGAACGCCATCGAGAGGCCGGTCCTGTAGGTCTGCGCGGACGCCCCGTCCTCTCCGGACGCGTCGCGCCTCTGCACGAGCGTGAGATCGCCGCGGCCCCACCCGGCGAGGCCCCAGGCCGACATCCGGTCCGACAGGTCGATCCGGACGTAGGGGCTGACCGCCGCCATCCTGCTCTCGAGCGCGTATTCCAGGCCCATGCCGCGCGGCCGCATCCGGCCCGTGCCCTTGCCCAGGCTCAGCGCGACGCCCGCAATCCGGCGCCCGTGCCGCCGGTCGGCCCCGAACACGCCGGTCACGACCTCGCCGTCCACAGGGAGGCCGCCCGTCCGGTTCCCGAAGCGCTCCACGCCTGCGCGGCCCCAGACGGCTCGGCGCGTCTCCCCCGCGCCGTCCCCGCCGCGCGAGGCGACATGGAACGCGCTCGCGAGCAGCAGCTCGCCCCAGGTCATCGGCCGCCCGCCCGTGTCCGCGCCTTCCGCCGCGTCGCCGCCGCGTGCCGCGAGGGCGGCCAGCGTCTCGAAGGCGTCCTCCGCCTCCGGCGGCGCGTCCGTCCCATGGTCCCGCCAGGCTGCCTCGTCCAGCGGCACCCGCCGCCCGCCCAGCGTCACGTGCGAGCCGGCGTCCCCCGGCATGGCGAGGCGCTCCGTCACCGCCAGCACCGTCTGCGACGCCACCGACCGGCCGAACCGGGCCAGCCACGCGGTCGTCAGCGGATCCGTGTTCTCGATGCGGCCCGTCGCGGTCCTGTCCGCCTCGGTCGCGAACGTCGCCATCGCTTCCGGCTGCGGGTCGCTCAGGGCGAGCGTGAACGTCTCCGTGCCCTCGTCCATGGCGTCGTCCGGCACCGGCACGCTCACCGTCTTCGCCGTCTCGCCCGGCGCGAAGGCGAGCGTCCCGCTCGTCGCGGCGTAGTCGGCGGGCGCCGTCGCGGTGCCGTCGGCGGTCGCGTAGCCGACCTCGACCGTGTCCGCCGCCGCCTCGGAGAGCCGCACCGTGAAGATGACCGGCCCCTCGCCCTCCGCCACCCCGGCGTCGGCGACGCTCAGGTACACCACCTTCCACACCGACCCCTTGATCGTCATGCGCACCCTGTCCGTCGCCGTCTCGCCGTCGCCGTCGGTGACCGTGAGTCCGAAGTCGATCCACTGGCCGTCGTCGAGCGCGCCCCGGTCCGTCATGGCGCGGCGCCTGGGAACGGCGTAGGTCGTGGTCGCGGCATCCGCGTCGCCGAGCGACGCGCCCGTCCCGGCAAGCTCCGCATGCGATGCGCCCGCGATCCGCCAGCGGTAGGTCAGCGGGTCCTGCGACCCGTCGGCATGCGGCGTTCCCGATCCCGACAGCGTGACAGTGCCGCCGCGCCGGCCCTCGAGGTCCGCGCCCGCCGAGGCCCCCGGCGGCGTCGCCTCGACCGCGCCCATCGCGCCGCCCGCCGTCACCGTCAGCGTGAAGGCCGCGCTCCGGCCCAGGGGCGGCTCGGCGTCGTCGGTCGCCGTCACCTCGATCTCCAGCGTCGCGGGCGCGTCGTCCGTTCCCGGCGTGCCAGAGAAGGTGCGCGTCGCCGGGTCGAAGGCGAGCCAGCCGGGCAGCGGACCCCCGCCCGCGAGCGCCGCCGTGTAGACGATGGCGTCGCCCTCGTAGTCCGTCGCCGCCGGG